>JAKOPX010000171.1 GCA_029778665.1 Bacillota bacterium
AAGAACTCAAGCGGTTGGCTTATGGAGCAAAATACTTTGAGTTCGGTTATGGGTACGATGTTATGAGCGTAAAGGTAAAAATTAAGCACCTGAAACCTGGTACTGTTTTCAATGCCGGCCCAGTGGCCGTTAGAGTTCTAGAACATTTTGCAGACGGTAAAACCCTGGTGATAACTGACAAGTGTATCGCCGACCGGCCATTCACTTGTCAGCCATTTAAGCCGAACCTGCCTGAAGACTGGAAAGCGAACAACTGGCGGACAAGCACCCTTCGCGCCGATCTGAACCGTGACTTCCTGAATAGTTTTGACGAAGCCGGCGGCCCAATCTTGTCGGAAAACATCATTCCGACAGAATGGGACCTTACCGACAGTGCCGGAAATAACGCTTACGGAAGTGTTACTGACAAAATCGGCCTGCTAACCGAAGCCATGTTCAGGAAGTACAGCGAACAGGGACTTCTTGACCTGGACGACTGGTGGTGGTGGTGGCTTATAACCCCGGACGCCGGCTATTCGTACAGCGTGCTGTATGTCAACACGGACGGCACGCTGAGCAACTGCGACGCGTACTACAGCATCAGGGGCGTTCGGCCGGCTTTGTATGTAGAAAATTCGGTCCGCCGGCAGCCTATCCCGGCAAAATAAAAGTGGAAGAGTATTGAAAAGGGGTACTATCAATGTATATGTTGGAAAGAAAGGAACCTAAACCGATCAGGGCTATAGGGAATACCTGCACCTATGGTGATATCAGTTTCACCTGGAAGCAGGTGGCGATGAGCGAGAACCTGGAGTCCTTGAAGGCTATCATGGGCAAATCAGGGGGTGATGAAAGAATAATCAACTGGGAGACTTTAGAAGTGGTTTGTAGGTCAGAGGAAACTTGGTAATGATGGGGAGGAGGTTTCGGTACAAACCCCGGCTATTCACCACTAGCCGGGGTTTTCTTCTGCTCCAATATCCCCCTACACTTGTCCAGCACCGCCCGCCTCACCCGGTAGGCACTGGTCTCAGAGATGCCCAGTGCCCGCGCCACCAGGCGCATACTCAACCCATCGGCATACCGTGTATCCACGTACCGCCT
>JAKOPX010000172.1 GCA_029778665.1 Bacillota bacterium
GACGAATCATGCACCAGGCCGGGGATCTCGTTCCTGTACTCGGCCTTGACAGGGATCACATACCGGTCTCCCCTGATGGTGACGATCGCTTCCTGCATGAACTTCTGGTATTTTGCGGAATGGATCATCGAGTTCAGCCTGTCCTTCAGGGACTCCTGCTCCTGCCTGATCCTTCTCCTTATGTTCGCAAGCGTGCTGCTGGCATTGTCGGATATCTCCTCGTCACTGATGATCGCAGCGTCGATGCTGTCTTCGATACGTTTGTTGGGTGTGAGGGAAGAAATGAGATCCCTTATGTGATTACTTCTCTCATCCGCCCGTGGATCGGCTTCAGCGGCATAATTCTTCAGGTTGCGGGCAGCCCTCAGCGTATCGGCCACTCTCAGGAGTTCACCGGGGTTGAGGGTAATACCCAGTTCTGCCCTCCTGAGCGTATCCCTTATGTCGTGGATGCCTCCCAGAGGCGGACTTCCTCTTCTCAGCACAAAATCCACCGCATCGGTGGTCTCTTTCAGCATCCTCTCCACTTCTTCAGGTTCCGTCCGCGGCATGAGAGCAGCGGCAAGCTCTTTCCCCAGTTCAGAAGCGCATGACGATACCAGTTTTTCTTTTATTTTAGCGAATTCGAGGATTCGCAGCGTTCTCTCTTCCATGGCATCCTGTTCCCTGTCTGTCCGTATTTCGGTCATCTCTTCAGTATTTTCGCCCTGAGCCTGTCACGGTAATAGTTTATGAATAAAGTGTACACAAAATCATAAACGAGGAAAATGATTTCACCGGCAATTACCAGGGCCACCCACGGGAACCTGGAGGTCAGTCCGGCTTCAAACAGGCTTTTGGCGGCCAGGATGATGATAGCGGCGCAGGCGTTGAAAAAGACGACCTTCAGGACATATTCTATTACAATGCGGTTGAGTTTTTCAATGTAAAATTTGATTATACCGTATACTCCGAAGAAGAGTGCATATGGGACTATGCTGATCTTGTCCGGCACGATTATGGATCCAAGGATGGCGGTGGCTGCGTAGAATATCCAGCCTGCCCTGATACCTCCTTCTATTATCGCAATGGAAACGAAAAAGGAACTAAGCGCATATAATGATATCTTGCTTGTAGGCAGCACATCTGCCAGCAGCAGGCATATCACGGCAAGCGCTCCCAGGACTCCGTTCAGCGCGATGATTTCAGTTCTGAGGGATCTTCTCATCCAGGCTTCCTCCCACCTGTCAGCAGCAACTGATCAGATCGCCGCCCATGCATTCGCAGCAGCAGTCGGAACACCACAGGCACTGGCAGATCGTGCACAGATCGGGTTCGCTCCTGTACGTCCTTGTGTTGAACGGATTAGCCCGGTATGCATTATATGAAGCGTTCATCCTTTCCAGAGCGCTTCTGTATTCATAATTGGCCGGATCCATGTTTACAGCTCTCTGGATATGCGTGTATGCTTCGTTATACCATCCCTTGCGCATGAATATCAGGCCTTTGAGATAATACCATTCGGCAGGACGGCTGCGCGAACTGTCCAGCATATCCTCGGCCAGCCTGATATTGCCGCTGTTTATGTGAGACTTCACCTGCCTGAAGAAATCACTTCCGCTGTCGCTCCAGCCGCCGTTTCCGCCGCGGCCGTATGACGATCCGCCGTACTGGCCGCTGCCGCCTGAGGAAATGTTTTTCATGAGGTAATCATAAGCTTCATTTATTTCCCTGAGTTTTTCCTCGGCCAGCTTGGACAGCGGATTGTCCCTGTACTGGTCGGGATGATACTTTTTGACCAGTTCCCTGTATGCCTTTTTTATTTCTTCCTCGCTCGCGCCTTCCCTGATCCCGAGCACTTCATACGGATTCTTCAACTTCGCCGCATCTCCTTATACCAAGAATATTTTCCGTTTTTCTTAGCATTCCGATATATATTATATTTTCAAGTATACCCCTGTTTAATTTGACATCCAGCAGTTCAAAAGCCCTCGAAATCTCGTTGAGCGTGTAAAAAAGAGTAAACGCGGCTTTTTCCCGTATCTGGCCCCTGAACTCCTCCACATCCTGGCCATTGTAACCAAACTGATAAACGAACGGATTATAGTTGCCGCTTTTTATGTCTTTCTCAATGTCGTCGAATGCGTCCAGCAGGTATATCCACTTGCCAAGGTTGTAGCCGAGCCACCTGAGGACCTTTCTCGTCTCCTCGCCGGTACACAGAGGTTCATATGCAGTGATTTCCTCCATCATCCTTGCAAACGGCTCTGCAGCCATATCCATCGAACCGCATTTCTGCTTTTCCAGGCGGATGAGCTCTCCTAGCCGCTGCTCCATTAAGCAGCATTTGTCGGGGTATTTTTTCCTGAGCCTGCCGAAAGACCTCTTCAGCATGGCAAGGGCCGCGGCTGAAACAGCCGAATCCCTGTCTCGCTTTTTGTCTTCCAGATTATAATACGCCAGTATGATGTTTATGTCTGAGGCATAGTCCACGGCTGAACTGCCGCTTATAACATGTCTTCTTTCAAAGGGATGCAGAGGGCAACGCTTCCTCAGGGCCTGCACCTTTTCGCCTGCTGCCGCCGACAGCAGGACGGCCAGGAACGTGGTGTCATAGCTAAGTGTAAGCCGCTTCAGCTGACCGCAGCGTCTGCCTATAGACCTGCATACTCCGCAGTAATAAGCCCTGAAAAGCTCGTACTCTTTTATTTTCATTTCCGGTTTTTCCGGAACGACATATCCGAACATAGGATCCCTTTACTGATTCTGCTGCTTGATTCTGAGATATGATCTGAAATACATGAAAAACGCGAACAATGTGGCTATCACGGCCAGTATGAACGCCAGCTGGTTTACCGGTATGCCGAACAGTGTCCATCTGCCGAAAGGCTCATTGAATATAAGCATTATGATCGCAAGGTAAAAGATAACCGTGGTCATTTTCCCGTACCAGTTGGCGGAAACCACGTATTTTTTCTGCCTGTACAGGACCAGTGCACCTACGCCCATGAGGACCTCTTTTGCCAGGATCACCAGTACCAGTTCTATCGGAATTATCTTCAATCCCAGCGACAATATGACGACTGCCGTTATCTGCATCAGTTTGTCTGCAAGCGGATCGGCTATTTTCCCCCATGATGTTATCAGGTTGTATTTCCTGGCAATATAACCGTCCAGCACATCGGTGAGTCCGCCTGCAAGGAACAGCAGCACTGCAACGATGTAATTGCGTATACTGAGAAAATATGCAAATGCAGGTATCAGCAGAAACCGCAATACTGTCAGTATATTCGGGATATTCATGTTTCACCGCCTGTTTCGTTTATACAGAATAGTTTACCATATAAATCCGTCGTTGTACAATCAAACGGCCTGTGAAATTATACGGCTGCGTAGGTCAATTGTCTTTTGCCGCCTTTTCTATCAGTTCGTAAACATCGGGCATGTATTTTTTGATGTTTACCGGCTTCAGATCCTTCCTGGTCCAGCAGTGCAGCGTCTCTCCCTCGGCCAGTACCCTGCCGTCTTCCGCCCTCACCGCCTGGTAGCTGAAGCACAGCCTCGTACCGGTATACTCTTTTATCCATGTTTTTATTATGATGTTGTCTTCATACCTGGCAAATCCCATATACCGGCATCTGAGTTCGAGAAGCGGCAGCATCGCGCCCTTCTGCTCTATAACCGAATAGGGCATGCCTACCTTCCTTATGTAATCAGTCCTTCCGGCTTCGAACCATATCGGGTAGTTGGAATGGTGCACCACTCCCATCTGGTCAGTCTCAGCATATCTTACAACCAATGGAGTTTCCGATACGAACATGATACCTCCCTGACCCTGCATCCCTTTCAAAAATTAAGCCCGTGTCATGGAATACACGGGTCTTACTTGAGTTATCTGTTTCGGCAATCCCATCAATAGCCCTTTTCGATAATGACACTGTGGGCCTCCTCGACTTCGGCCTCCGGAACAAGTACTTCATAGTAGTTGTCGCTGTTGTCGTGGTTTTTGCTGATTGGTCTCAGTTTAACGAGAATTCCTTCTTTAGTGAGCAACTCCTGCAGTGCAGTCGCTATTTCCTTGCTTTGTGCCATGTATACTACAGTCCACATAAAAACACGCCCCTTTTCGGACTATTCGCCGGAAATGATCTCACCGTGGCGGCATAGAATCCTGGATTTACCTCTCACCTTTATCGCCGAAGTATTCTCCGTAAACTGTGCCAGCAAAACTTCTCCCTTATCAAGTTTTTCCGTATGATGGAACTTGGTGTCCCTGCCTCTGGTAAGACCTATGACGTTTACTCCGTTTTCTTCAGCCTTTACTACGATGAATTCCCCCATCAGCCTGTCCAATTCCCATTCCAAAAAAACCACCTCGAAATTACTATATATTATTTCACCTGAAAAATCAACATTTTATTTTGGTCCGACATCGCCCGAAGCCCTATTACAGAGGGCTTTACCGAGTTTTTCACCCTTTTTGCCGTGCCTTCATGACCAGCTTCACGTTTTCCTCCCCGAATCTTTCTACAAGTTCTCTTCGCAGTGTTTCACACCAGTCGACACGATATTCCCCGGTATCTGATATGGTAATATTTCCCATGCCATCAGCATGGCAAAAAACCACCGGGGTTTTTCCATTGAAGAATTTCAGCAGTGAGAACACCGACTGCATAATATCGCTGTCCTGAGGCAGATCGCTCTTTACATAGAGTATCTCATGACGTTCCGTTCCTGCCGCAGAACCGTTTCCGCAGACGGTATGCACGCTGTCCCGGACTTCTTTTTTCCTCAGCGTTCTCACGTTTTCACATATGATTTTGGGCGCTTCCTCTTCCTTTATGCTTATGCGTCCGTCTATTATGACAGCATTTTCGCCGGCAAGCAGGTTTTTATATCTGCTGAGCACGGTCGGGAACACGATCACCTCCATGCTCCCGTAAAGGTCCTCCAGTGTTACGAAAGCCATCAGGTTGTTGCTCCTTGTCGTTTTCGTCTTCACATCGGTGACTATGCCGCCTACCGTGACCAGCATCCCGTCGATGAGGCCGGTTCCTCCCGAGCCTTCATCCTCCCCTTCGCTTCCGTATGAATTGATTTCCTTGCTGCTGACCGTTATCTGCTCCATCAGTTCATCCCTGAATTCATCAAGAGGATGGCCGGATATGTACAGTCCCAGCATCTCTTTCTCCATCGAAAGGAGCATTTCCCTTGAAAACTCCTTCAGATCAGGATAGCTCTCCTCAGCCTTCATCGACTGCATCTGTCCCGACATCTCGAAAAGTGAGAGCTGTCCTTCCACTCTGCTCTTTTTGTTCTGCTGCGCGCTTTCCAGCAGCTTTTCGTAAACAGCCATCATTTTCGACCTGTATACGCCGAACGAATCGAACGCACCGCACTTTATAAGGCTTTCAACGCACCTCCTGTTGAAATCCCTCTCACCGATACGTTCGCAAAAATCGTAAAAGTTTTTGAAGGGTCCTCTTTTGTTCCTCTCATCGATAAGCTCCCGCACTGCGCTTTCCCCGACATTCTTGACGGCAGCCATCCCGAACCTGATTTTGCCGTTTGCCACCGTGAACCTGACGTCGCTTTCATTGACGTCCGGCGGCAGTACTTCGATGCCTTCCTGCCTGCACTCCTGCACATAGTAGGATATTTTGTCGCTGTTGCCCACAAAACTGTTCAGCGTTGCCGCCATGAACTCGACCGGATAATAGTGTTTCAGCCAGGCCGTCTGGTATGCCACGACGGCATACGCGGCCGCATGGGATTTGTTGAAGGCATAACTGGCAAAATCCATCATCTGGTCGAATATGCGGCTTGCCGTCGTTTCATCTACGCCGTTCCTGACCGCGCCCTTTACGACCACGTTGCCATCCTCGTCAGTGATGCCGTAGATGAAGTTCTCACGTTCCTTCTGCATGATATCATGCTTTTTCTTGGCCATAGCCCTGCGCACAAGGTCCGACCTGCCATACGAGTATCCGGCAAGTTCCCTGACTATCTGCATCACCTGCTCCTGGTACACGATACAGCCATATGTCACATCCAGTATTTTTTCAAGCAGCGGATGTTCATATGTCACCTGGTCCGGATTGTTCTTGTTCCTGATATACTTGGGTATTGAATCCATCGGGCCCGGCCTGTACAGTGAAATCCCGGCTATTATGTCTTCAAGGGACGAAGGCTGCAGTTCCTTCATGAACTGGGTCATCCCGGCACTTTCAAGCTGGAATATGCCGGACGTCCTGCCCTCTCCGATGAGCCTGTAAACATTGGGATCGTTCATGTCCAGATTCTCGATATCCACCCTGACCCCGTGGTTTTTATATACCAGGTCCACCGCATCCCTTATGACCGTCAGCGTCCGCAGCCCCAGAAAGTCCATCTTGAGCAGTCCGAGTTCCTCCAGTTGTCCCATCGGGAACTGGGTCGTGATTATGTCATCGTTTTTCTGCAGCGGCACATATTCCGTTATAGGGTCCTTCGAAATTACGACACCTGCCGCGTGAGTGCTGGCATGCCTCGGCATCCCTTCGAGCAGTTTCGCGGTATCTATGAGTTCGGCGGTGGTTTCGTCCTCTTCATACCTTGCCTTGAGTTCAGGGTTCAGTTCCAGCGCCTTATCGATAGTCATGCCTATCTGGAACGGTATCATTTTGGCTATCTGGTCGACCTCGGCATACGGGATGTCCAGGGCCCTGCCCACATCCCGTATGGCGGCCCGTGCCGCCATTGTACCGAACGTGATGATCTGCGCGACTTTGTCCTCCCCATACTTGTGCACTACATAATCGATGACCTCCGACCTTCGCTCGTAGCAAAAATCTATGTCGATATCGGGCATCGTGACCCTTTCCGGATTGAGGAACCTTTCAAAAAGCAGGTTGTACCTGATAGGGTCGATACTTGTAATCCCGAGCGTATAAGCCACAAGGCTTCCCGCAGCCGATCCTCTGCCAGGCCCGACACGTATGCCGTTTTCTCTCGCATATCTTATGAAATCCCAGACGATCAGGAAGTAATCCACATACCCCATTTGCCTTATGACCTGAAGCTCGTATTCAAGCCTCTGGCGGTATTCAGGGCTTGACGCGGCTTCGCCGCAGCGTGCCTTCAGGCCTTCTTCGCAAAGGCTGCACAGGAAATCATACGGATCCCTGTTGCCCGGTACATCGAATTTGGGAAGGTGGAGCCTGTTGAACTCAAGTTCGACATTGCAGCTTTCTGCGATCCTGACCGTGTTCTCTATGGCTTCCGGGATGTTTCTGAACGCAGCCTCCATCTCTTCGGGAGACTTTATATAAAGCTGGTCGGACTCGAACCTCATGCGGTCCTCATCCGTTATCTTCTTTCCTGTCTGGATGCAAAGGAGCACTTCATGCGCCTTTGCATCCTCCTGCCTGAGATAATGGGCGTCATTCGTAGCAACCAGCGGGATGCCGGTCTCCTTTGACAGCCTGATAAGTCCCTGGTTGACAAGGTTCTGCTCTCTCAGCCCGTTATTCTGCAGTTCAAGGTAGAAATTGCCCTGGCCGAATATCCTGTTGAATTCAAGTGCTTTTTCACGCGCTTTTTCATAATTGCCGTCAAGGATGGCAGATGGTACGTCGCCTGACAGGCATGCGCTCAGGGCAATGAGGCCGCGGGAGTATTTCTCAAGGACCTCCGTGTCGATCCTCGGCTTGTAGTAAAAGCCTTCGGTGAAGCCTATGGATACTATCTTCATCAGGTTTTTGTAACCTTCATTATCTTTTGCAAGCAGTACGAGATGTCCCTGGTCCGCATCAATGCCCGGCTGTTTGTCAAAACGCGTGCGCCTGGCAGTATATACCTCACAGCCCAGTATCGGCTTGACGCCGTTCTTTACAGCTTCCTTGTAGAAATCCACCACACCATACATAACGCCATGGTCCGTGATAGCTATCGAATCCATGCCGAGTTCCACGGTCCTGGCTATGAGGTCGCGTATCCTGTTAGCCCCGTCGAGAAGACTGTATTCGGTATGGACATGCAAATGGACGAAGGACATAGGTGCGGGGACACTCCTCTCCAAATAGCTGGGCTTTGCGGGCTGAGGAATGTCCCCGTTTGATCGCGCGGGGGACACTCCTCTTCAATCAGTTAAACTCTGCGGGTTAAGGAGCGTCCCCAAACAAGGACACTCCTTTCCTTCTCTTCTAATTTTACTTCTCAAATGAAAAAAAGGAAAGATTCAGATCTCGCAGGTATCGACGATGAAGATGCTCGTATCCTCTGAAAGGTCGATTTCTTTCGTCCGGCGCTTCATGTTCTCATCATAGACGACACGGACCAGCGGCCTTGTGGGCAATTTTCTGTTGTTCCTGACAACAATGGCGCGTTCCCTGGTGTTGAGCAGTACACCTGTCCCCACCGGATACACGGTTACGAACCTGACGAAATTTTCTACGACAGCGGGGTCAAAATGATGGATGCCCAGAGAAGTGATGTATTCATAAACCTCGTGTGCTTTAAGTTTCTTCCTGTAAACACGGTCCGAAGTCAGGGCGTCGTAAACATCCGCCACCGCCGCTATCCTGGCATATATCTGTATTTCCTCGTTTTTCAGGCGGAACGGGTAACCGCTCCCGTCATACCTTTCATGGTGTCCCAGTGCGATATATGAGGATGCAAGACATAACTGCCCGCTTTTTTTCAGAAGTTCATATCCGAGTATGGTGTGTTTCTTTATCTCCTCGAATTCCTCCATGGTAAGCTGGCTCGGCTTTTTCAGTATCTCTCTTGGAATGCAGAGCTTGCCTATGTCATGGAGTATGGCGCCCAGTCCGAGTTCACGGAGCTGAGTGGTGTCAAAGCCCATGCCGATACCGGTTATTATCGAAAGTATGCACACACTGACGGAATGCTTGAATGTATAGTCATCCACCGTTTTTATTTCCGTAAGGTTGTACAGGATGTCATCATTGGCAAGCAGTTCGTCCACGATCCTGTTGACAATTGCCTTCACATGCTCCACATCGACGGCATCGGAGAAACTGTACCCGGTCATGATATCTCTGACAAGCGCCACTGCTTCATTGCGTGTGTTTTCATTTACTACGTCGTGAACTTCGATACCTTCTGACAAATCATCTTCAATGTATATCTCATTTATACCACGTTTGCTGAGCAGCTCCAGATAGCATTCTTTCAGTTCGACGCCCTGAATGAGCAATACCCCGCCATCGGAGCTGAATACCGTACGGGCTAGCTTTGCACCGACAGGCACCGAGTCGACTCTCACTCTTCTCATTAGTTCCTCCGGTCTTATTCTTTGGTGTGGCCATGTTCTTCGGCATAATAGTAAAATATTCGACACAACAGGTTAAAACCCTTCACGGTTTCAGCAGTTTTAAAATTTTATACGGGCAATAATAATCAGTCTCCCATTTTATGGTAAAATATGGATATATAACCGCGAAGGAGTTTAGCCATGATCAGATCAGTAACCGGAGTTGTATCAAAACACGAACTTCTGGTCCGGATATCCATAACGGCCAGAAAGGCATTGAATCGGCTCCTGTCATTCAGACCCGGCAGCCTGCTGTCGGAAGATATGAAATACCAACTGTATTTCTACAGGAGTTACCTGCCCGAGCTTTACCGCAGGCATGTCAAAAGGAACCAAAAAAACTGCCTCTTCTGCTCCAGGCTTGTAAAATCGGGATGCCACAGATACTGCCTCAAATGCAGCGCAGGCACATATATAAAGTGCTGCCCTCCGCTGCCGGGCCTTTTGTATGCGGTCCCTGTACATGCGGATGATGAGGATGCGCTGCCTGTCCCATGGTATTTCAAAAAAACATGTTCAGGCTTCAAAAGGCTGCCCTTGTACCGGTATTGGCGCAACTTGTACTCGGTGTTCCCTTCGATTGCGATGAACAACTATGAAGCGCTCGAAGGGCTGGAAAGAGGGCTCTCCTCAGGTACAAGGCCATGCCACATATGCGCGACTGTCGATTACGGCCTGTACAGACGGTGCATGAGCCAGCCGGATTTCAATGCGGCATCACCCTGCACGAGGATCGCCAATGAACTGAAAAAAGCTTACATGAGCCGGAATGCAGGCACGCCGGAAGTCTCGAGATCCGCAGTGTAGGTATTGACATGCAGCAATAAAACAACTGCAGCGCCGGATTTGTCCGTCATACGCTGCAGTTGTTTGCTGTGGCTGTAATGATATCGTTACCCTCCGATGCCGAGCAGCTTTTCTATCATCCCCGTGACACTGCCCTTTATCCTCTCAAGCTTCTGCTGTGCTTCTTCCATCGATTTTTCGGCAACGCCGTAATATATCTTTATCTTCGGTTCCGTGCCGGAAGGCCTGATACAGAACCACGCCCTGTCCTTCAGTTCATAGTACAGCACATTGGATTCCGGCAGGTCGAGTTCCATGCTGCTTCCGTCGGTCAGATCGGTCCTCCTGCCCGTCAGGTAGTCTCTGACAGCCTTGATTTCGCAGCCTTCGAGATCGTATGACTTCATACCTCTCAGCGTATCCATCGCAGTACCGATCTTCTCTATGCCTTCCTTACCTTCAAGCGTAAAGGAGGTTATGCCTTCGATATAATAGCCGTATTTGCGGAAGATCTCCTGCAGACCTTCATACAGCGACATCCCTCTGTTCCTGTAATACGCAGCCATCTCGCATATGAGCATGCTGGCTACGACTGCGTCCTTGTCCCTTGCGAATGTTCCTGCCAGGTATCCGTAGCTTTCCTCAAATCCGAAGAGGAATTTTTTGATCCCCGGTTCGTCAAGCTCCTTTATTTTCTCTCCTATGAACTTGAAGCCTGTCAGCACCTCTATAAGTTCGACACCATAGCAGTCCGCTATCTGCCTTGCCAGTTCGCTGGTAACGACGGTTTTTACAACAAAGCCGTTTTCAGGCAGGCATCCTTTTGCTTTTTTCTGTGACAGGATGTATTCCATCAGCAGGCATCCTGTCTGGTTGCCCGTAAGCACCGCATACTCGCCCGCCGAATTCCTTACGACGACTCCTACCCTGTCGCTGTCAGGGTCCGTACCGATTATCATATCCACGTCTTCTTTCCTGGCAAGCTCTATGGCAAGTTTGAATGCATCCTTCTCCTCAGGGTTCGGATACTTCACGGTACTGAATTCAGGATCCGGAAGTTCCTGCTCTTTTACGACCAGCACGTTTTTGAAGCCAGCTTCCGCAAGGATCCTCCTGACCGGCTTGTTGCCTGAGCCATGCAGCGGTGTATAGACGATCTTCATCGAATCCGCCGCTTTTTTAATCTCTTCAGGATTCACCAGGAGAGTTTTCAGGCTTTCGATATATGCATCATCCACTTCTTTGCCGATCATCCTGATCAGGCCTTTGCCCAATGCTTCCCTTTCATCGGCAGGCACTATAGTGGTGATATCGGCTATCGCATTTATCTCCTTCAGGACTGCCTCAGAGCCTTCCGGCGGAAGCTGTCCGCCATCCTCTCCGTAAACCTTGTAGCCGTTATACTGTTTCGGATTGTGGCTCGCCGTGATGACCACTCCTGCTGCCGCCCCGAGATGCCTCACGGCAAACGAGAGTTCAGGAGTCGGTCGGAGTTCATCGAAAAGGTATGATACGATATTGCTTGCTGCGAACACCCGGGCTGCTTCCCTTGCAAACTCGGGCGACATCCGCCTGGAATCGTACGCGATAACTACACCGCGCGCCGCTGCATCTTTAACGTTTTTCAGCAGATAGTTGGCAAGCCCCTGGGAAGCCTTTCTTACAGTATATATGTTCATCCTGTTCGTACCTGCCCCGATGATGCCCCTGAGGCCTCCCGTACCGAATTCCAGGTCCTTGTAGAACCTTTCTTCTATCTCAACAGGATCATTGCTGATCCTCTTCAGCTCCTCCTTTGTATCCTCGTCGAAGTAGTCGCTCTTCAGCCAAAACTCAAATACTTCCCTGCTCTTCATGGTTTACCTCCGGATGTAGCTTGATTGTGTTCACCCTGATTATTTTACCATAAAAAAAGTGAAATAAAAGTAAAAGAAAGAAAACGGATCATAGAGTAGGTCAGTGGGGCTGATACCCCACTTTCCCCTCATCAAACCGTACGTGAGGTTTTCCCTCATACGGCTTTACGACATTCTTCACCATCAGCATGCGCTATGCAGCAAGTAGAATCAGTTTCTCAGCTTTAAGAAGTTCGCGCACCTTGCTAAGATCGGCCAGGTGCCTTCTCTTCTTCCTCTTTTTGTTGTAC
>JAKOPX010000023.1 GCA_029778665.1 Bacillota bacterium
GGTTATCTGATGTCATTCTGATTCTTATATTGAGTTTCGCTCTGTTTGCTGCATTGATTACGATCCTGGTGAATATTACTGACATCGTCCTGCCTCCTTCCTTTCTGTTTTGAATCGCTGATATCGATATATCACATAAAGATATGTTAAATCAAAAACGATTTACAGTCAAGAAGAAATTTACATTTTCCTGCCGCCTTTTATGACCTTTATATCGATTTCGTGCCTGTCGAACTTCCCGGACAGTTCATCCACTTTCTTTTCCAGTATCCCAAGGCGTCCATATGTCTGCACGTAACCGTCGGACAGGGCCTGTGCACTGCTGTCGAGCTTATTTCCAAGCCTCGCCGGATCTTTCCTCAGGCCTGAAACATCGCCTTTCAGTACCAAGACACCTTCCTGATACATCGATCCTCAGGCCCCTGATATCTTTTTCCACCCTGTCAAAGCGGCTGGAAAACTCGTTATGTATCCTGGTCAGCAGTTCGAATATTATATCCTCCATATCGGCTCATCCCGCCCCTATTACCTGTTCCGGTTCCTTCTCCGGCTGTTTCATCCTCTCCTCCTGCTCTTTTTTCAGCCTCGCCTGCTTCTTGTCATATTCCCTTTCCATCTCCATTATCTTTTCATACGTGCTGTTGTTGATCACGCCCGTCACATATAACTTATTCTCCTTCTGGAACTCCATGACGGCCTTTTTCAGTGAACTGCCGAATATCCCGTCCTCCCAGCCATGGTAATACCCCAGCTTTTTCAGCGCCCTTTCAACGGCCAGGACGTCTGACCCCACGTCGCCGTCCTTCATCGGGTAAAACGGCCTGTTCTCATGTACTATCGTGACGAGTGTATCGTGCGGTACAAGTTTGTACAGTTCCCGTGCTTCACTGTTGCGCATCCTGATGCATCCCTGGGAGTTGTTGTACCTGCCGACGGCCCATGGCTCCGTGGTCCCGTGTATCCCGTACTTCCCCCATGGCACGTTGAAGCCAAGCCATGCTCCCCCGAAGCCTTCCCCCCACGTATCCTTGCTAATGATCTTCCATGTCCCCAGCGGCGAAGGTGAACTTGGCTTTCCGCCGGACACCTCATACATTTTCACCAGTTCACCGTCCCTGTACACATACATGAGCTTCTCATCGAGGTCTACAAAAAGGTGCCATCCTTTCGGGCTGACATCATGTTTCGTCTCCTTCGGCTTTTCTTCTTCATATACTGAACCGGCTTCCTCCCGAATGCCGCCATCGCCTGCCTGGGATGCAGAGCCGGCGTCTTCATGCGGCCTGGGGTCTTCAGTCTTTTGTCCGGCCCCGGTGCCGGTATCGCTGTCGGTGTACTCCTGCACTGATTCACCAAATACATCTCCCTGCTGCTCCGACACCTGCAGCCATTCCGGTCCATTCTGCCGCCCCGGCGATCCGCAGCTGCAGCCGGCATGCCCGTTCGCGCCGGCGGTTCCCTGTCCGTTCTCCAAAAATGCATACCCTCCATCCCTTGCAAGATATACGGACACCGAATCGGGCATATTTAAAAATACATAGAGGATTATCGCCATGGCAAGCATGGCGTACAGGACAAAATCCAGAACTTTCACGGACATGACAGGCACCACCTGCTGCATGAATGCACTATTACAATAATATGCTGATCCGGGAATAATACAACCGGATTTCACCTGCAGTGTTCCGGCTTTCCAATATTACCGGTTGTTTACCAAATCGTTAAAATATCTTTAAATTACAGGTAAATGCGCAACTTTTGCAGAATAAATAAGTCGAAAGATATGTCGAAACATATGGTAAAAAGTATAAAAATCTGCATGAGGTAAGGAGCCGATGATGAAGAGATTACTTAACAGAACCGCAACATTATTGCTGATGGTCGCGATGTTTTTGACCCTTGCTTCCGCGAATGTCTGCGCATATGATCCTGTTGCCGCAGACGCACCCGCTGCTGAAGCAAAGGTCACGGAAGCAGCCCTGAAAAACGCTGCAGTTCTGCATGCAAATACGATTTTGGCCAATAACACCGGCTCAAAAAGCATTGCAGCCCAATCCTCACAGGTCAGCGAGAAAAAGGAGATGCGTGGTTTATGGGTCGCAACGGTCGTCAATATCGACTATCCGTCCAAACCCACGACTGATCCGGAAGTCCTGAAAAAAGAAGCGATCGAGATACTGGACACTGCAAAGGACACCGGCCTCAATGCGGTATTCCTGCAGGTCCGGCCTACAGCAGACGCATTTTATAAATCGAAAATATTCCCGTGGTCCAAATTTCTGACAGGCACCCAGGGAAAAGCTCCGGACAACGGCTTCGACCCACTGGCATTCTGGATCGAGGAAGCCCATGCCCGCGGCATTGAACTGCATGCATGGATCAACCCGTTCCGCATAACCAAAAAGACTGCATCCGAAGCCAAACCTACCATCAGTTCGCTTCATTCGAGCCATCCCGCCCGCAAAAACCCGGGCTGGGTGGTGCAATACTCGGACGGCAACCTGTATTTCGATCCCGGGATCCCCGAAGTGCGCAAACTCATTGTGGACGGCATCATGGAACTGGTGAACAACTATGACATCGACGGGATCCATTTCGACGATTACTTCTATCCCGGAAGGGATTTCAACGACTCCAGAACCTATGCAGCCTACGGGAAAGGTTTCAAAAACATAGGCGACTGGAGAAGGGACAACATAAACAAGCTCGTCTCCGATGTATATAAAGCCGTAAAGTCATCAGGAAAGGACGTCCGCTTCGGCATAAGCCCGTTCGGCATATGGGCGAATAAGAAAAACAACTCACTGGGAAGCGATACCAACGGACTTGAGACATATTACGACCACTTTGCCGATTCAAGGAAATGGGTGAAGGACGGCATCGTCGATTACATATGTCCGCAACTGTACTGGAACATCGGATACAAAGTCGCAGACTACAGCAAGCTGCTCACGTGGTGGAAGGATGTCGTAAGCGGGACCTCAGTGGACCTGTACATCGGCCATGCTTCATACAAGACCGGCAATACCGACAAAAACAGCCCATGGTACGGTGTCGCGGAAATAGAAAGGCAGCTGCTGCTCAACAGGAATTATCCCGAGGTCAAAGGCAGCCTGTTCTACAACTATACATCACTGGCCAAAAGCCCTGCCCTGAGGGCTCTTATCAAGGGAGTCTACGACAGGCTCGACGGCAAGACCACGGAAGCAAAGCTGAAGGTTTCATGGCCGTCCAAAGATATAACCACAAGCTATACACAGTATTATCTGACCGGCTCGTCTGATCCGTCAAAACCGTTATATATCAACGGAAAGCTGGTCGAATCCCGTTCGCCTAAAGGATATTTCGGGGTGCTGGTCGAACTTGGAAAAGGTGCCAACACGTTCACGTTCACGCAGGAAGGCGCATACGTCACACGCACCATCACCAGGTCCGCCGGCTCCTCTTCAGCGTCAAAGATGAGCAAGGCGGAAATAATCGCGTCGTCTGTGTTCCCGCAGTCCCAGGAATACAGGATGCCCGGCGAAAAAATCACGCTGTCATGCCAGGCTCCTGCCGGGGCTAAAGTCACTGTCAAAATCGGCGGCAAGACCTACAATATGACTACGGCCTCAAAAAGCGGCGGGCTTTACAAAGCTACATTCACCTATACCTATACGATACCGTCCTATACCGGGTCACCGCGCGTCATCGATCTCGGGGCGCCGGTATACACGATGAACTACAACGGCACAGTCAAATCGGTCACAGCACCGGGGAAAGTGGGCGTAATAATGCAGGGAGCCCCGTTCTATGCTGAAGTCAAA
>JAKOPX010000173.1 GCA_029778665.1 Bacillota bacterium
ACCGAAAAGACGATAATCAACTGATAATATATAGACGTATAAGAGGAAAATATAAAATTATCTTAAGTAATAAAGAGACAAACTCATGGATCATAGAGTTTGTCTCTTTGTTCATATATGGATTGTGTACTTGCCAAACTATGATAGACGGAGGTTTGGGGTATGCATAATTTAAAAAAAGCTATAGCATTTGAAATATTATTTTTAATCCTGGTTTGCGTATCCTCGATCCATTGCTTTGATATCGGAAGATGGAAAGGTTATGTCCGTATGTTCGGTGCAGTACAGATTTTTGTACTGTTAGCTGCAATAGTGTTCTTTATTGTAAGGATAATGAAAAAGCATCCTTCAGGTTATACTCCGCTGTTATCTATATACGGTATTCTTTGTGTAATGCAGCTGTTTCCGATGATCGGCGCTGTGATAATTATCAGTAGTTATCGATACGCCGCTGCACACTTGATTATTTTGGGGCTTGGGATATTTAACACAGCTTTGTTGACACGATCGCGAAAAAATCTTATGAAGGCGTAACATGCAGTATTTACGGGAATGAGTTTTCGTTCCGCAACATTTACAAATTGCCGGCTTTTGCTTGCATGTGGGGAACACTATGTATACCTGGATAATAAGTATGTTTGACCGCGAAAATCTGATGTTCCATATCTCTGTCCAATATAGTATAATTAACCCTGGCAGTGTTTTGCCGATTCGGAAGAACAGCGGGAGGGATGTTTGTGCGGCTGTTTCAGAACCTGATTAACCAGATAAGGGAGAGTGTCGACGGCAATTTCGGCATAATGGACGAAACCGGCCTGATACTAGGGTGCACGGATGAGCGCCAAGCCGGCACAATACATCCGCTGATCGATACGATACTCGATGACACCAGGAATGAACTCGAGATCCGGGGATGGATGTTCCGGAAAGTGTTCATTAAAAGCAGGCTGGAATTCATAGTCTTCACGGATGTCGCAAGGGAGCAGGGCAAAGCACTGCTGGCGATGTTTGCAATAAACGTGTCCAACCTGAGGACCTACCACGAGGACAAGTTTGACAGGGCGAATTTCTTCAAAAACGTGATCACCGACAATATACTGCCCGGCGATATCCAGATCAGGGCAAAGGAACTGCATATCCCGTTCAATACATGCAGGGTGGTATTCCTGATAAAGACGGAGAAGTCGAAGGACATACATCCGCATGAGGTGGTATCGGGTCTTTTCCCCAAGAAGCAGAAGGACTACGTGATCGCGCTGGATGATGAGACACTGGTGCTCATAAAGGAACTGAGGGATGCCGATGACCACGAGGAGATCGACAGGACTGCGAAGGCGATCATCGACACGCTTAACACTGAACTCATGGTAAAAGCGCAGATAGGCATAGGGTCCGTCGTGGACAACATACGGGACATCGGGCGTTCCTTCAAGGAAGCGCAGACAGCGCTGCAGATAGGCAGCATATTCGACAGCGACAAGGCGATCATAGATTACAACAACCTGGGCATCGGCAGGCTGATCTACCAGCTTCCCACCACGATGTGCAGGCTGTTCCTGAAGGAAGTATTCAAGAAGGGGTCCTTTGAGTCGCTGGACCAGGAAACGTTGCTCACGATACAGAAGTTCTTTGAAAACAACCTGAATGTCAGCGAGACGTCCAGGCAGCTTTACGTGCACAGGAATACGCTGGTTTACAGGCTGGACAAGATACAGAAGACCACCGGCCTGGATCTTCGGAAGTTTGACGACGCCATCACTTTCAAGGTATCGCTGCTGGTCAAGAAGTACCTGGACAAGGCTGAAGGCATGCAGGGAGAGATAATCTGAGGAAAGGGGGACACTCCTCAGCGAGGTGGTATTCCTCGCAAGACGAGGAATGTCCCCGGATTGATTTTAGACTCTCCTCAGCGAGAAGGTATTTGCTACGGGTCGAGGAGTGTCACCGGCTGGATTTGGACACTCCTCAGCGAGGTGGTATTCGCTGAGGGTTGAGGAGTGTCACCGGCTGGATCCGGACACTCAACGGCAGGAAGGTATCCCTGACTGCCTGAAAAGTGTTTCCGTGCGGATGAAGGCGTCATGCTTCGAAGGTCTGATGAGGATCCCTGCCTGGACCGGGTGCTGTTCATGTAAAGTTCAGCTTCGTGAAACAATCTTGTAACGCAGAAAAGCAGGAATTCCAGCACTTTTTGCAGAATAAATCCACATGATGTATAATTATGGGTGGTTCGACGACATCGTTCGACATGCGTGTCGTCTGCATATATGACCGAGGTGTATCGTATTGGTTGAACTTAGGAATGTATCAAAGACCTACCCGAACGGTACGGTCGCGTTGAGAGATATAAATCTGAAACTGGACAAGGGCGAATTCGTTTTCCTTGTGGGGCCCAGCGGATCGGGAAAATCCACTCTCGTGAAGCTGCTCCTTAAGGAAGAGGAAGCCACCGAGGGGGAAGTGTACGTAAACGGTTACGACGTCACATCCATGACGAGGCAGGAGATACCGTACCTCAGGAGGAGCCTCGGGGTCGTGTTCCAGGATTTCAGGCTGCTGCCGAACAAGACTGTCTATGAGAACGTCGCATTCGCGATGATAATAACCGAGGCACTGCCCAAGGAGATCAGGAGGCAGGTGCCGATGGCGCTGGCACTTGTCGGGCTCAGCAGGAAGGCGAACATGTATCCGCATCAGCTTTCAGGCGGAGAGCAGCAGAGGGTCGCGCTGGCCAGGGCACTGGTCAACAACCCTGCCCTGCTGATAGCCGACGAGCCGACAGGCAATCTTGATCCGGAGACATCCTGGGAGATAATGAAACTTCTGAGCGAGATCAACCACAGGGGCACGACAGTCATAGTGGCGACGCATGAGAAGTCCATAGTCGATGCGATGAAAAAACGCGTCGTCGCGATCAACAAGGGTGTGATCGTAAGGGATCAGGAGAAAGGACTTTACAGGGATGAAGATAAGAACACTCCGGTATTTTATTAAGGAAGGATTCGTAAATTCATACAGGAACAAGCTCATGTCGCTGGCGTCGGTCCTCATAGTGGTCGCGTCGCTTATCGTGTTCGGCGTATTCGTGCTGATATCGCTCAATGCGCAGCACAACATCAGGATCTGGAAGGAGCAGCCGCAGCTCCAGGCGTTCTGCTACCAGGAACTGGACGATATCCAGGTGCGCCGCGTGGAGGAGATCATCAAGGCTGACGAAAGGGTCCTGTCCTATGAGAAGGTTACGAGGGAACAGGCCCTGGAGAAGATGCGGGAAAGGCTCGGGAAGGACGCGGCCATACTGGACGGATACGGAGCTGACATATTCCCGGTATCCTTTATAATAAGGCTGAAGGATGTAAGCTACAGCGGCGAGGTCGTAAAGGACCTCGAAAAAGTGACCGGCATCGAAAAGGTGACCTATTCGCAGGATACCGTGGAACTGATCACCAGGATGTCCCAGTGGTTCAGCCTTGGATGCAGCGTGATGATAGTAATATTCCTGGTGGCTTCGGTCTTTATCATTGCGAACACGATAAAACTGACAGTATTTGCAAGACGCAAAGAAATAAGTATAATGAAATATATAGGCGCCACAGACTGGTTCATACGCTGGCCTTTTGTGGTAGAAGGTGTTATAATCAGTATTACGGGAGCAATTTTGGCATTTATTATTTCTGCTTGCGGATACAAGGCAGTGGTCGACAAGTTCTCGCAGGATGCATTCTTTGCCCAGACCAGCCTTCTGAGCATGCTGAGCATCGAAAGCATATGGAGCAAGCTCGCCGTATATTACGCTGCTATAGCTGTCGTAGTCGGAGCGGCGGGAAGTTTCGTTTCGATGCGAAGGTACCTGAAGGTGTGAGCAGACTGCCAAACCAAAGCATGGAGGACAGGAAAAGTGAGGATGAAAAGATTCATTCTGGCGATCCTGCTTATAGCGCTCACCGTTTGCTATACATACCCGATTATGGCAGACGAACTGAAAGAAGCGCAGAATAAGAAAGCAGCGGCGGACAACCGGATTGCCGATCTGACAAAAAAGAAGCAGGCTGAAATGCAGGAAAAGGCAAAGCTGGAGAAACAGAAGAATGAACTGGCAAAACAGCAGAAGGAAGAAGCAAATGCCATCGATGAACTTGAGAAACAGATCGCTGAAGCAAAGGAACACCTGAGGCAGACAGAGCTTGCGCTCGCGCAGGCTACGGCCGAGTATAACCAGATGAATGAACTGGTCAAGACGCGGCTCCAGGTCATGTATAAAAATTCCGGCACATCGCTGCTGGATACTCTCCTTTCATCGGGAAGCGTCGTCGAATTTTATGAGCGGCTGCATTACATGCAGGTCATATCCGAGAATGACAGCAAGCTGATGCAGCAGTTGGAAGAAGCAAGGCAGGACGTGGAACTCAAGAAGCAGATGCAGGAACAGGCGAAGGCCCTTCTTGAGGAGAAGCTTAAGGAAAGGGAGGAACGGCTGGAACAGATCAAGACCTCCAGGGCG
>JAKOPX010000174.1 GCA_029778665.1 Bacillota bacterium
CTCATGACTTCCGTCATCAGTGTCTGCCTGTCGGAACGGATGATGTTCCCGTCCACGTTTTTTGTGTATATCAGCAGGTCAAGGTCGTAGGAATACTGCACGCCGGACAGCGCGGAATACAACTTGCTGTTCTCGTCAGCGCGCTGCGCTTCTATGAATTCCCTGAAAGCTTTCAGGTCGTTTTTCTGTGACTCGACCGAATTCATCGCATTCATCATTTCGTAAATCATTGCCTTCTGGTATACAGCGTCGTCCTCATGTCCGGAAATCGACTTTGCCTTCCCGAGGAAAGTCGAGATCAGCGTGGTCATGTCCACGTTTTGCGCTTCGATCGTAATAGGATACGAGGCAAGAGTGTCCTCCTGCACCGAATCTATGAATGCCGTAGTCCCCCTCGACACGGCATAGATCAGCGCTATGCCGATGATCCCGATGGAACCGGCAAAAGATGTCAGCGCAGTCCGGCCTTTCTTCGTGATGAGGTTCCTGAGCGACAGGCCGAAGGAAGTGCCGAACGACATGGAAGGCATTTTTTTCTTGTAAATGTCGGTCTTTTTCTGCTTCACCTCTTCAAGCTCATTCCTGTATTCCTCGTCAGTAAGGGGCCGGCTGTCGTCGATGATCCTGCCATCCAGCATTTTAACGATGCGGGTGGAGTATTTCGCAGCCAGGACGGGATTGTGCGTGACCATGACTACGAGCCTGTCTTTCGCGATTTCCTTCAGTATATCCATGACCTGCCTGCTCGTTTCTGTATCGAGTGCACCGGTCGGCTCATCCGCCAGGATGATGTCAGGGTTGTTCACGATGGCACGGGCGATCGCGACGCGCTGCATCTGGCCCCCGGAAAGCTGGGCCGGCTTTTTGCTCAACTGGTCACCCAGCCCGACTTTTTCAAGCGCTTCCCTGGCGCGCTGCCTGCGTTCCTTCTTCGAAACGCCGGTGAGGGTCAGCGCAAGCTCCACGTTTGACAGCACTGTCTGATGCGGGATCAGGTTATAGTTCTGGAAAACGAAACCGACGGAGTGGTTGCGGTAAGCGTCCCAGTCGCGGTCCCTGTATTCTTTGGTCGTCCTCCCGTTGATGACGAGATCGCCGGAAGTGTAGCTGTCCAGGCCGCCGATGATATTGAGCAGGGTCGTTTTCCCGCAGCCGGACGGCCCGAGTATGCATACGAATTCGCTGTTGCGGAACTTAAGGTCGATCCCTTTCAGCGCTTCCACGTCTTCGCCCGCAGTATGGTATGTTTTCGTGATATTCTTCAGTTCAAGCATCGTCACAACTCCTTTGCTGTACCTGGTTTATATTTTACTGAAAGATGTCTTTTTTTATTTTACTGAGAGACGCCCGTAATCCAGCAGACATTGGCGCTGCCGGATCTCAGTCCGCCGATGGCGCCTGCCCCATCCTTCTGCACCATTGCCGATCCGATTATACGGACATATTCTAAACTGAAAATAAACAAGGGAAGAGATTCGGGACCCGGCAATGATCCGCCCGAAAAAGACATTGCAGATTTTCCGTATCAGCGCAGAAAACGGATTCCGGGAAAAGAACCGATATTCTTGCTGAGCCGGTATTATTTCGGAAGTGACACGGTAAACACCGTTTTGCGGTCTGCCGACGAAACGGTGACATCCCCGTTGTGCAGCTTTACGATGGCTTTCACGACGGCCAGCCCGACGCCGTTGCCCTCGCCGGAATGGGATTCGTCTGCCTGGTAAAACTTCTGGAAGATGCGCTCCTTCAGTTCCGGCGGAATCTCGACGCCCGTGTCGTCAATGGAGACGAAGATGTTTTTTTCGGTCTCGGTGATGGTCACCCGCACCGTGGACCCTTCGTCACCGAATTTTATGGCATTGTCTATAAGGTTGATCCACACCTGCTTGAGCATTTCCTCGTTTGCCCTTATGGTGTGTTCGCCGAAATCGAGTTCAGGCGTTATATTCTTTTTGGTCCACTTGCTTTCGAGGAGCAGGAAGCAGTTCCTTATCTGCTCCGACAGGTTGAATTCCGTCACCCCCGTCAGGATCGTCTGGTTTTCGACCTTCGTCAGGCTCAGCACGTTGGTCGCCATGGCCGCAAGGCGCATGGATTCCTCCTCGATGATATCGATATATTCCGCCTTCTGCTCCTCGGTCAGGTTGCCGTGCTTGAGCAGTTTGGCAAATCCCGCGATCGAAACTATCGGTGTCTTGAACTCATGGGAAAAGTTGTTGATAAAATCGGATCGGAGTATTTCCGTTTTTTCAAGCTCTTCCGCCAGGTTGTTGAAACTCCGGGTGATTTCTTTCGCCGTCGGATGTTTGCCCAGGTATTTCCCGAAACTCAGGCGCGTCTTGAAATCACCGGCGGCAAGCCTGTTCATCGCATTGATGATCGCGTTGACCGGTCTTAAGGGGATACGGCTTGCAAGGGCAGACAGGATCGCCCCGATCATTACGCTTGCCAACATCATCCTGAGTACCAGGTGCCGCGCCCTGGGAACTTCACCGATGGGCTCGAGATATCCCCGGTGGACCAGGAAGATGATAACTCCGCCGACTACGGCCATCGTAAGGATCAGAAAACAGAAAATGACGCCCGCAAAAAGCAGCGTCAGTGCCAGCCGGTGTTTTTTCTGTTCGGGCTTCATACCTTTTTCACCGCCTTGTAACCAAGTCCCCTGACCGACACGATCTCAAACTCTTCCCAGCCCTCGAAGCGTTTTCGCAGTCTCGCGATATGGACCGTCACTGTTTCCCAGCCCGAATCGCTCTCATTGCCCCATATTTCGTCCATAAGCTGTATCCGGGTGAAAATCCTGCCGGGATATGAAAGAAGTTTGAACAGGAGCATGAACTCCTTCTGCGGCAGTTCCTGGACCTCGCCGTTTTTCGTGACCGTAAGTCTGTCGTAGTCCAGTACCACGTCACCTATTACGATCTTTCTCTCCGCAGCTATCTGCGCGCGCCTGAGGAGTGCCTTTATGCGCAGAAGCATTTCCTCCACGTCGATGGGCTTCGTGATATAGTCGTCAGTTCCGACGATAAAGCCCCTGTGCCTGTCCTCGGGCAACTGCTTCGCAGACACCATAAGGATGGGCAGGTTGTTGTTCGATTCCCGCAATATCCTCGTAAACTCGTAACCGTCCATTTTCGGCATCATTATGTCCAGCACCACCAGGTCGATATGTTCCCTGTCCATTACCTGGAGCGCTTCCTCGCCGTTGGTCGCGGTGAAGACCGTATAGTTCTCCGCCGCAAGGACTGCCTCAAGCAGCCGCCTTGTATTCTTATCATCGTCGACGACCAGTATCCGTACCATCTGCATCTCCCCGAATCCGCAGGATCGGACCTGGCAGCATGCCAGGACCCAATACAATATTATAACGCACGCCGTCAAAATATTTCGCTCCTTTCTGAAATAACCGGACGGCGGCAATGCTCGTGTCCTGAATATGGTATAATGATTTTGCAGCCTGATTGATAGGATTTTTCGCCTTATTGTGCAACGAAACCATTTTTTTGTTGTCTTTATGGGTGAAGCTTCAAAAATTCAAGGGGTAGCTAAAGATGGATGACGAAATTATACTCGATTTATACTGGGCGCGCTCGGAATCGGCTATCAGCGAGACCGCGAAAAAATACGGAAGCTACTGCATGGCGATAGCGGCCAATATCCTTCAGAACAGCGAAGACGCAGAAGAATGCGTGAACGATACATATCAGAAGGCATGGGAAAGCATACCGCCCCAGCGCCCTGCAAACCTCCGCGCCTATTTGGGCAGGATCACCCGGAACCTTTCGCTCAACAGGTATAAAGAACAGAGGACCCAAAAACGCGGCGGCGACAATATCGCACTTATATACTCCGAACTGGAGGAATGCATACCGGCAAGCCGCAATGTCGAGGCTGAGTTCGACTCGGGACTCGTCGCTGGAGCAATAAACTCCTTTTTGAAGTCGCTGGACAGGGAAAGCAGGATCGTGTTCGTAAGGCGGTACTGGTATGCCGACTCTATCCATGCAATAGCTGCACGATTCGGAATGAGCGAAAGCAAGGTCAAGTCCATGCTCTTCCGCACACGCAAAAAGCTCAGGACCCATCTCGAAAACGAGGGAGTGATACCGTGAACCCGGAAAAACTAATGGACTTTATCGGTCAGATCGATGACCGTTTTATAACGGAAGCCGATGATCCGGTCATTGAAGCAGAAGTTATAAAAACTGATGCCATGGAAGCTGAGGTCATGACAGCAGGAACTCGGTATACAAAACTCCGACCCATATGGCTGACCCGGGCAACGCGGACATCTGCTGTCGCCGCAGCTGTATGCCTTATCGCCGCTGTGATCCTCCTGCACGGCAAAATACAGCAGACCGCCCCAAACGACGTGCCGGACATGGTACAGCCGACTGACCCGGGCGATGTGCCGGACATGGTACAGCCGGCTGACCCGGGCAACGCACCTGACCTGGTACGTCCGGCTGATCCGCACGATCTGCCTGGTTTGCCTGACCTGCCGAAACTGCCCGTAAACACCGATCTCGGGACCTTTGGCTTTGAAGGTCACCTGGCTTATGATATCGGTGAACTGCAGAACGGCAACCCGTGGACGGAAAACAATGACCTCGGGACCATGCCCGTGTTTGCCAATCCACATGAATATGACGGAGCAGGTGCGCCGGTAAGCGGCCTGACTCCCGAAGAGATGCTTGCCGAAGCAGGGAAAATCGCAGACCTGTTCGGCCTTGAAATAACATCACTGTACACAGAGCCGACTATGGATGAAATAGGGCAAATCATTCAGAAAATGGAATCCGCCGGCGCATCCGGGGAAGAAATACGCCGAAATACGGGTGCGTACCGCGCAATTGCGGAATGCAGAGGCGCGAAAATCGAGGTCCACAGGGACGGGGATATCCTGCTCTCGCTTACACCTGAAACATCACACATAGCAAAAGACATCGGCAAGCTCGCTGCCTATGAAAGATTCACAGTTGCGTTTGATTTCGGATATGAAACAGTCGACGGCTCCATTTACAGCACTGGTCTTCCCCTGCCTGACGGATATATCTTTGCATATGATAACACGACATACGATCAGGCCCTGGCAGCCACACAATATCTTTTTGCCGAGTACGGCGGATTCATGGGAATAAAGGAGCCCGGCTATGACCTGGCAGCCGATTATACGTTCAGCGGAGTCCTCAATCGCATGGAAACATCTGTATTCGAAAATGCAGGTAGCCTTTCGGACCGGATACTTAACTACAATTTCAGGAGGCTCTGTTTCCAGCCGACCGGTTCGGGCGGACTCAGCGCGATCAAGTATTATAACGCCGACCTGTCGCAGAAAATCGGCGACTATCCCATAATAACTGCGGAAGAAGCACGAAGGCTCCTGCTGGAAGGCCATTATATAACATCCGTCCCTGAAGAACTGCCCGGCGAAGAATATATTGCCCGTGTCGAACTGGTCTACCGCACAGGCAGGCTTGACACGGTGTTCATGCCGTACTACAGGTTCCTGGTAGAATTGCCGGCAGAGGCACTGGAAAACGGACTGAAGACCTTTGGTGCATTCTATGTGCCGGCGGTCCAGAGCGAGTACCTGGAAAACATGCCCGTATGGGACGGCAGATTCAACTAAGCCCCGGTTTCAGTCCGAAACCACGGTTTACCAGGCCTCTGCATAAACCGGGTATCTGACGCAGCAGCTTTCTATGAAAAACAAATCCGGACCTCGCACTTTTTTGAGAGGTCCGGATTCTTCTGGTGGAGATGAAGGGATTTGAACCCTCGACTTCTAC
>JAKOPX010000175.1 GCA_029778665.1 Bacillota bacterium
GATAGAAGTCGTCGCCAAGATAGTGCCTGTTTTCCATCATGCGTTTGGCTGTGCCGTGGTAAGTGTCGATTCCGGCTTCCGAGGCAGCCTTGGCGAGTGCCATACCGGTAAGATAATTACTGTAGAGCTTACGGATTTTGTCTGCGTTTTCCTCGTCGATGATGGCGCATCCATTTTCAATTTTATAGCCGTATGGTGTGTGCCCCATATCATCACATCCTTTCCTTTAGTGTCAGACCGCATTTCAGCTCGAAGCATGCTTCATTTCTGGAGCGAATAATAATGCGGTTTACATATTTTTCGAATAGTTCTTCATCAAAGGCAGGTATCATTCCGCCTTTTTCTGCAAAGCGCAGCAGTGCGGTTGCCTCGGTGACTTTTGTGACATCTCCGGAAACTGTATTTTTCAGGGCATTAATTTCACTGCGAAAGCTGTCTGCCTGCGAAAGCAGTTCATTGGTTTCCTTGTTGAAAAGAATCTGATCAATGATTCCCTGCGTCATGAGCCGCGTCAGCGTTTCACGCTTTTCCGTATTCTGGGCCAGTAAAGTTTCTATTTCCTGAATTCGTCGCAGTGAGTCATCAGTGGACATGTTCTTCAGCGCATCAACATATGGCTTTAAAATTATCCGGTGGGCAAAAATCAGCTTATTCATCATAGTACAGAAGGCTTGCTTTATGGTTTCATCTTTGACGTAGAGCATAGAACATTTCTGCTTATCCAGAATGTGAGTGTTGCAGCTCCATGCTGTATATTTGTATACGGTGCAGGTATGAATCCTGCGCTTGAAGGTATCACCGCATTCTCCGCAGACGATCCTGCCGGAAAAAGCATAGCGTTTCTGATACTTTTCGCTTCCTTTGACGATGCCTTTCTCAGCTGAATGCTGATGGATAAGCGCTTGGACAGCCTCGAAATCCTCGCGACGGATAATTGCCTCATGATGATTAGAAACCATATACTGATCTTTTTCACCGTGATTGTTGTGCCGGTTGAAAGCAGAATCGGAGAAGGTCTTCTGGAAAATACAGTCACCTACATATTTTTCATTAGAGAGCATTCCGCGAATCGTAGTAGATGTCCATTTACCGTTTCGCTTGGTAGGGACGCTACGCAGATTCAAATCTGCGGCAATGCTGCTTGTACCTTTTCCTAAAAGGGCAGCAGCAAATATTTCCTTCACGACCGCTGCTTGTTCTGGGTTGATGAGCATTTGCTCGCCGTTCCAGTCATAGCCGTATGGCGGATAACTTACCTTAAAGGTTCCGTTTTCAAAACGTTTCTGGATAGACCATTTGCTGTTATCCGAAATGGAGACCGATTCACCTTCTGCCATACTTGATAGGATGGCAAGAAAAAGCTCACTCTCCATAGACCCGGTGTTGATGTTTTCTTTCTCAAAGAAAATGGGGATATGCAGGGCGATAAGCTGTCTTACCAGTTCGAGGCAATCTGTGGTATTGCGGCTGAACCGGCTGATGGACTTCGTTACTATGAAATCGACTCTACCGGATTTGCAGTCATCAATGAGCCGAAGCAGTTCTTGCCGCTTATCCTTTTTGGTGCCGGTGATTCCTTCGTCATAGTAAAGCCCGGCAAATTCCCAATCGTTACGGGAGTTGATGTAATTCTCATAGTGCGTTTTCTGGGCTTCCAGACTTTCAAGCTGGGCATCTGAATCTGTAGAGACGCGGCAATAGGCGGCGACTCGTATTTTTTTGACGTTTATCTTGGGGCTTGTTATTTCTGCGATTTTCGTTATCTTTTTCAATCTTGTCCCTCCTTTCCGTACGTCTATACATCACTCTGTAAGCCTTATATATCAAGCAATTTCAGGCATTATTTCCGCGAACAGAGGAGAGAAAGTTTCTCGATTGATGGCGGTTAATTTGTTGAATTCAGCAACGGATATGAGCCCGGAATCAAGCATCATTTTCGCGATGGACTGAGCTCTTTTGTAGTCAAGGTCTCCCTGAATGCGCTCCTGTGTGAAATATCCAGATGGAGCACTTGTATTATTGTCTGTCATAACTTATCCACCTCCAATTTCCCACTGGAGATGAACGGGCAATTTGAGCGGAGGAAAATAAAAAAAAGCCTGCGGGTATTCCAAAAAGGAACACTCGCAGGCGAGAAACTGGATGTATGGTTATTTCACTCTGATCTTCCAGCCGACCAGAATCAGATTCACATTTTGAATCAGTGAGCTGTTCATGGACTGGATAGCAGAAACCGTTGTACCGTACTGGTGGGCGATGGCAGAAAGCGTATCGCCTGACTTCACGGTGTAATAAACAGGCAAAGGTTCATTATGGACACCGCACAGCTCGTTCACCTTGGTCTGCACGGAATCATAATCATAACCGGCAGCAGAAAGACGATTTTTACGTTCTTCGCCGTTGCACCAGATCCCGGCGAGCACTTCCTGCGCCAGCTCATCAACGGTTTTCGAAGCGACGGGAGTAGGAGTATTGTCAGTTGATTTTGAGTATCCGTTAAACCCGCCGTCAATGATGACTGACGGAAAGTCCTGATAAGACCAGTCCATATCCACGCGGCCATTGATGCCGGGAACGGAGCCATTGGAGCTGTGCTGCCAGATTCCACAAGAGCCTTCATAGCTGCAGGTATCGGCCCACTGGGCGCACCAGTAGCAGTAGCGTTTGCGGACAGCGTCCGTCACAACAGATCCCGCGAAGAATGTCGAAGTATAAAAACCGGCAAAGTATCCAGCAGCCTCCAGCCTGTCGCAGAAAGTCTTGATCAGACCAGAGCAGAAATCCGTCCCGGCTTCGATCTGCTTCTTTTCCTCCATGTCGAGAAAAACAGGATAGTCAAACTGTTTCCCGGCAAGGACAGACAGGAACATTTCAGCTTCCTGCGCGGCCTCGGAAAAACTGTCTGCATAGCTGTACCAGTAAGCGCCGATGTGAAGTCCGGCAGCTTTTGCATTCCTGTAGTTTTCTTCAAAGTACTTGTCTTTTGAGCTTGTACCGTAGCCTGCGCGGATGATCACGAAATCCACTCCGCTGTTCCTGACAGCGTTAAAATCAATCGTGCCCTGCCATACCGATACGTCAATTCCTTTTGTAGCCATGTTATTTTTCCTCCTTATCCGTGTCTTTTTCATCACGGTTATGCAGCTGCTCCAGTACTTCCTTCAGCTTTCCCGGAATTGGAAGTCCAAGGTGGGCAGCATTTTCAATCAGGGACAGGCCTTCATTCGAGATGTAGAAGAAGATGACTGCCGTCCGCAGGACACCAACCTGTCCGAGTACATTGATGTCGATGACATTTGCGATGCCGACCAGAATGAAGATCAGCACCTTGCGGCAGATGCCGCGAAAGCCGACCGCCGAGGAGAGCTTTTTGTCGCTGATCGCACCCATGACGCCGGTGATGTAGTCGCAGACGACAAAGATGAGCAGCGC
>JAKOPX010000176.1 GCA_029778665.1 Bacillota bacterium
AACGCAGTCAACACCTGCCTGGCCCAATCCTCGCCTACGTCTATCATCGCAGCCGGCTGCGAGGTCCCACCGGATACCCCTGCTGAGAACCTCAAGGCAGTCTCGCAGGCCCTCTGGGAGGCTGCAGGCTGACCCGTATATATATCGTCAATATTGTACTAAAGTAATGCAATAATGTTGTTGAGAAGCTGATGCCGGTACTATACAATGGTTATAGAGCTTGTATCATCTTAACTATAATTATCGCTTAATTTATGCATTTATAACAAAATATACCCCAAACGCCATTTTGAATCCTTTGCCCAGTGCAAACAGAAAGGAGCCGTTGAGAAATGAGAAACCTGACAGTTATGAGGCTAAGACAGATATTCTCCTTTGTGCTGATCCTAGTCCTCATTTTTGTACTAACTGCCTGCTACAGCAACACCGGCAACGATCCCGGCACAAGCCCCACCAATGACTCTGATTCGGGCCCTGTCGTAAACAAGGAAAGGGTCAAGAGGATCGCAGGAGGCTACTGGCCGGCACCTCCCGGATTCGGAGGCAACCTGATAGGCGCCCAGGTAGGAGATGTGGGCTATTACGTATATGAGTCCATGTTCCTGGTCATAGTAGGCACCGACAGGGTCGTACCGAGGCTCGCAAAGGAATGGAAGCATGAAGGCAACAAGACAACAGTAGTCCTGCATGACAACAGGAAGTGGAGCGACGGGACCGACTTCACTGCAAAGGACATGTGGGCATATTACCTGATAAACATCAACTCGTCAGCGATCACCAGATACCTTGAGGCGATCAACGTTGTGGATGACTATACGCTGGAGTTTGTCTGGGCCGAGCCTGTGATATCCGACACCCAGAAAATGCTCCTGCTCGCCGAGGGCTGGCAGGCCGTAACACCCTACCACATATTCGGTGAGTTTGTCGAACAGGTAGCCGAGATCATGAAGAAAGGGACACCCTACACAGGCGACCCGACAAAAAGGCCGCCCTTCGGGCTGGTTTTCGAAAAAGATGACCAGACGGCTCTGAAGAACCTGTACAACGACTTCAAGAATGTCGATATGGAAAAGCCGATCGGAACAGGACCATACATGGTAGACAAGGTCACCAACGTGGAGGTCGACCTGGTAGTCAATCCCTACTTCCCGGACAGTGACAAGCTGGAGTTCCAGAAGATCAAGATGCACACTGTCTCTGACTACAACTCCCTGCTTTCCAGCAATGAGACCGATTCCTTCGTAGGCACCCTGCCCTATGATATGGCGCGCACGATCCTGGATGCCAGCGGCACCATGGTCATGTACCCGCTTCTTGAGCAAAAGTCGGTCGGCGTTATCTTCAACACCCGGGTCCAGCCCCTGAATGACAAGCTGGTCCGCCAGGCCCTGAATGAAGTGATCAACAAAAAGCCTGTCAGGGAAGTCGCCAACTACTGGGCTGTTGAGACCGGGTTTGCCACCATCGGGCTTGTGCCGTCGACCATAGAAAAATACGTAGACAAGGACGTGCTTGCCAAGTTTGCCCGTTATACAGGCAACACCGAGAAGGCGGCCAAAATGCTCGAGGATGCAGGCTGGACCAAAAACAGCCAGGGCAAATGGGTTGACAGGAACGGCCGGTCCTACAGGTTCGTGATCGCGGCCAATGCCGGCTGGGGGGCACAAGGCATCACAGCCGCCAGCGAAGTCGCCCGCCAGCTCACGGAGTTTGGGTTTGAGACCGAAGCAAAGGCCGTTGAGGCAACCATCGTCGTTTCAAACATGAAGGCCGGCGCCTATGACATGATGATCGACTTCGTAGATATGACCTGGAACATATCCGATCCCTATAAGGCATTTTCAAGCTACTATGGCGACATCACCGAAAAAGCCGGTATAGACCTGAGTGCTGCTCCCCTTATCCTGAAGGACTACGAGGGCAAGGAGCTCAACATGAAGGAAGCAGTCAGCTCACTGCTCTACATCAACGACGAGCAGGAATACCGGGACCTGGTAGGCCGCATAGCCTGGGCTACCAATGACAATGCCATCGCTATAAACCTGTACCAGAATGTAATGGCCATATGGGAAAACTCAGCCACCTCAAAGGGCTTGCCCATGGAGGACGAATTTAAGAAGTATGACAGGATGATGCCCTTACCAAGGACCGAGGAGGAGTACGAAGAAATCGCCATCCTCAACCGTGCCTATGCACCCTTCGCCGAAGTGTTCGTCCGCAACAAGGTCAAGCCCAGATAAAGATAAAGGTCATGCCATCAGCAGAGGCTGCCACAGGCCCTGCTGATGGTGTTTACCGGTCTATCTTCTGATGCAGCCAAAGGGAGAGTGTAACGCTTAATGAACTATTTTCTTAGAAAACTGGGTACTTCCCTTTTGAATCTGATAGCCGTCGTGGTCACCATATTCATCGTGCTCCGCATGATGCCCGGCGACATAATCGAGCCGATGGCCAGGGAAGAGGCATCCCGCCTGGGCATCACCTACGAGGAAGCATATGAGCGCGTTGCCGACAGGTACAACTACAATCCCCAGGAACCCATATACCAGCAGCTCGTAAGGTATGTAAAGGGCCTGCTCCGCGGGGATCTCGGCACCTCCATGCTCAACCCCAAAAACACGGTGGTGAGCATCCTGTCCGTAGCCTTGCCCTGGACGATCTTTGTGGTATCGATTTCCCTGATCATAAGCTTCATATTGGGCATGCAGCTCGGCGCCCTGATGGCGATCAGGAAGAGGGGCATCATAAACAACTCCATCACCTTCTATGTAACGATAGTATCCGCCATACCGAGCTATATCATCGCGATCATACTCTCCATCATATTCGTGTACCAGCTAAGGCTCTTCCCCAAATCGGGGGTTTACAGCATAGACGTGACGCCGGGCTTCAACATGCCCTTTATACTCAGTGTGCTGCATTATTCGGTCCTGCCCATAACGACCTATGTCATCACCTCAACGGGCGGCTGGATACTGAATATGAAGGGGAGCTCCGTGCATGTCCTGGGCAGCGACTATGTCTTTGCCGCCCAGGCCCGCGGCATACCTGAGAAGATCATCATGCGCAGGTATATGAAGAAAAACGCCATGATACCCATGATCACGATCCTGGCCATGGCTTTTGGCGGGATGATCGGCGGTGCGCCCCTTATCGAAGGCCAGTTCCAGTACCTGGGCATGGGGGCATACCTGGCAAAGGCGCTGGGCGAAAGGGACTTTATACTATACCAGGGACTGTTGCTGTGCATATCCATCTCTGTCATCCTGGCAAACCTGGTTGCAGACCTCCTGTACAGCAAGCTGGATCCGAGGATCAGATTGGAGTAGGGCTATGACCAGATTATTGCACTCTTTTAAAGACTTCTTCAAAGTGATATTCAGAAACCGCCAGGCCACCATAGGCCTGTTCATCCTGACCTTTTTCGTGCTGCTGGCAACGGTCGGGGCGGCCCTTACGCCCCTGGACATGACCGTAGACTATGCTAACAGGTTCCAGATGCCGTCCTGGAAGCACCCCCTGGGCACCGACTATGTCGGCCGGGACATCCTGGCCCAGGTGATCCATGGCTCGAGGGATGTCATCACCCTTGGCGTGGTTTGCGCCGTCATGGCCCTGGGGATAGGCGTTATCATCGGGTCCGTTTCTGCCTTTGTAGGCGGATTTACGGATACCCTGCTGAGCTTTTTCACAAACATATTCCTGACCATACCGGCCTTTCCTCTCATGCTGATACTGGCAGTGGCATTCAACGTGCAAAACATCTGGGCGGCCGGGTTCATACTCGCCATAGTATCCTGGGGCGGGGTAGCCCGCGTGGTCAGGGGCCAGATCCTGTCGCTCAAGCATGCCGAGTATATCATCGCCTGCCGCATCATGGGCCTGAAATACTGGTACATCATCTTCAAGGAGATCCTGCCCAATATGGTCTCCCTGCTTGCTGTCCAGTTCATCGGCCTTTTCCAGAATGGGATCGCTTCCAGCATGGGACTTATGATGCTGGGTGTCCTGACCTACCGTCCTACCAACTGGGGCGTCATGCTGAGCCTGGCCCTGCAAAACACCGGCATAGCATACAATCCCAAGGGCCTTATATACTTTGTGACCCCCATCGTATGCCTGGCCTTGCTCCAGCTGGGCTGCATCTTCTTCAGCAGCGGCATCGACCAGGCACTCAATCCCCGCTTGAGGACCGAGTAATAAGCAGGACACCAGGCAGAAAGGCGTGTAACTATGACACCTAAGAATATAATCGAGGTCCGTGACCTTACAGTTGAATTCAAAAAGCCAAGGGGCTCGCTGCTGGCGGTAAACCACGTGGATTTTGACCTGCGGGAGGGCTCGGTGACCGCACTTGTGGGAGAGAGCGGTAGTGGCAAGACCACACTGGCCTTTACGATGCTCAATATCGTGAACACGACCGGCAAGATCCTGTCCGGCTCGGTCAACTACAACGGGACTGACGTTTTGAAGCTCAAGGGCGAGCAGCTTCGCAGGTACAGGTGGAAGGAGATCTCCATGATCTTTCAGTCCGCCCAAAGCTCCCTGAACCCCCTGATGACCATTCAGCAGCACTTCTGGGAGACATACCTGGTCCATGAGCCGGAAGCGGATGAAAAGAAGGTCATACCGCGCTTTTTCCGGCTGCTGGAGGACGTTATGCTCGACCCGGACAGGGTGCTCAAGCTCTATCCCCATGAGCTGTCCGGCGGGATGAAGCAGCGGGTAATGATAGCCTTCAGTATGCTCCTGTCACCAAGAGTCATCATACTGGATGAGCCGACCACGGCTCTGGATGTCATAACCCAGGACTATATCTTTTCCATCCTGGACAAGATCCACAACGAGACCGGGATATCCATGCTCCTGCTCACCCACGACATCGGCGTGGTGGCCAAGGTAGCGGACAGGATAGCGGTCATGTATGCAGGCAGGATAGTGGAGGTAGGCGACATATTCACTGTTTTCAGGCATACCGCCCATCCCTATGCAAAGGCATTGATAACCACGGCACCTTCACTGCTCGATACGGACAAGGACAAGGAGCCCATAAAGGGTTCGCCGCCTGACCTTATCGATCTGCCGCCGGGCTGTGCCTTCCACCCGCGCTGCCCATACGCAACTGAGGTATGCAGGGAGAAATGCCCCGCCCTTACCATGATAGGTGAGGACCACTACGTTGCATGCCATAATTCGCTGCCAGGGAAAGGGGCTGCTGCATATGAATGACGATCCGAGAAAGCCTATCATGTCACTTAGGAATGTGGATATGTATTATGAGATCAAGCGCGGCCTGCTGAAACAGCCGGCCAGGATCGGCGCTGTAGTCGATGTGAGCCTGGATATCCATGAGGGCGAGGTACTGGCCGTCGTAGGCGAGAGCGGGTGCGGCAAGACGACCCTGGGCAATGTGATCATCGGCATGCTGAAGCCAACAAGGGGGCAGATCCTCTACAACGGCAAAGACTTAAGCCAGATGACCAGGCAGGAGCTGAAAGAGTTTCGCAGCAGCGTGCAGCTGGTCCAGCAGGACTCATATGCTGCCCTGAATCCCGTGAAGACCCTGTATCATTCCCTGTGTGGCCCTGTCTTGCACAAAAAGCTTGCGAGAAATAAGGCGGAAGCCCTGAAGATGGTGCATGAAGCCCTGGATATGGTGGAAATAAGCCACGAAGAGCTGGATAAGTATCCCCATGAGCTCTCGGGCGGGCAGCGCCAGAGGATCCTGATGGCCAGGGCCATACTTATGAGGCCAAAGCTCATAGTGGCTGACGAGCCTGTATCCATGATCGATGTGTCATTGAGGATATCGATACTGAACCTGATGGCCAAGCTGAACAAGACGCTGAACATAGCCTTCGTATATATCACCCATGATTTCGGTACGGCCAGGTATATAGCCCGCAACGGCAACATCTGCATCATGTATCTCGGCAAGATGGTGGAGTACGGCAATGTCCAGAGAGTACTCGAGCACCCGTCCCATCCATACCTGCAGGCATTGCTCACAGCGGTGCCTGTGCCCGACCCAGAAATAGCCAAGAAAAAGCGCAATCTGCCGCTTAAGAGCATTGAAATGCCAAGCGTGGCAGCGCCGCCCCCAGGCTGCAGGTTCCATCCCAGATGTCCCTACTCTGTCGATATCTGTGAAACTGAGGAGCCGGTATTGCTTGAGCACAATGAGGGCCTGTGCGCCTGCCACAGGGTGAAGGAGCTGCCCCAATGGTCCCTCAGGGCCGACAGGTAGACCTGACCTCTACAGATATGCAGCCCTGGCATCCTGCTACTGTATAAAGGCCTGCAGTTATCTGCAGATGCTTAATATAAAATATAAGGAGGAAGTATGATGAGAAAAATATTGTCATTGCTGCTGGTAGCTTTCCTGCTGGTCGTACTGGTATCCTGCAAGGCCGGCGTGCTCAGCAGTGAGCTGGAGCTTGATCCGGTCACACAACAAGGGACAGCCAAATTTACGATCCGGGTACCCAAGAATGATGCGCCTGATACGGGAAACAACTTTGACAAGCCGGGCGATCCTGGTTACATATCTTCACCTGAAGACCTGCTCAACCTGTTCAAGAAAGCAGTACCGGCAGGCTACACCGTAACGATGAAGGATGAGCCCAAAATGGTAGAGAGAGAAGACGGCTCTGAGGTAGACCAGGGCGACTTTGCCTACACCCTTACCTTCACCTTCAACGGCATCGATGATTACAACAACAAGGTATTGAAGCTCGTCGGCCAGTCCAGCTGGGATGCAGCAAGCGAGCACGCCGGAGTGACCATACCCAAAGCCACCCTGACTGTTACTCCCAATGGTGACAAGTACGACGTAACATTCACCGAAGATGTCAGGATACTAGACGTAGTCGGCTACTGGGCTTACAAGACGCTTACATCCGATACCACCGGTGTATGGAATGACGTTTATGGAGAGACATATCCTGATTATCCTGTTACCTTCGATAACACTATAAACCTGGATCTGGCAACCTACACGATCAATTTTGGCGGCAATACCCAGACCTACAGGCATAGTGATGGCCTTGTCACCCTTACTGCCACCGTTGACGAAGTAAAAACCGGTGACGGCGGAAACTCAGGCAACCCCCAGACAGGTGACGCAAGCGTTCTCCCCCTGCTGCTGGCAGCAGCTGCTTCAGCCGGCGGCCTGCTGGTACTCAGGAAAAGGAAATAACTCAATAAGGCATCCTGACAGTTACTGAGGAAGTTCGAATATCAGTATTTCATAAGTAAACTAGAAGCTGCTGTCTGATGATAATTCATTGGGCAGCAGTTTTTTTACGCGATAGATACAAGTATTATGTCGAAATGAGAAAGGATCTAATATTTGACACATGTGGGATTGAGAGTATAAAATCAAATTGCCCAATTTATAAGAATTAACGATGATAGTGTTGAAACTACTCGCATTCTGTACCCGATATAAGCCAGGCAACCTCATATGAAAGTTGTCCAATTTGCTTAAGCAGTTCGTCCTTCTCCTTTTCATACGACTGTTTGACCTTCTCTACTTCATCAGTTTCCTTGCTGAAAACTCTGCCTGCATTGCTTATGAATTCTGCCTTCCAGCGACTTAGCTGGTTCGGATGTATTTCATATTCGGCAGCAATCTCATTCAGCGTTCTTTCTTCCCTTAAGACCTCAATCACTATTTTTGCTTTTTCTTCCGGTGTAAAATGTCTTCTCTTTTCCATAGTTCCATTCTAACTTATTTTAGCTGTTTTGTCTGTCTTAATTTCTGGTATCATTATACTTAAAGGTCAACCCAAGCATTGCAACTGTCAGACCATCAAAACTCTCGTAATACTTTCTTGCTTTCTTAAGAAGACGGAGTTTTTGATTTTCATTGACCTCTATGGCCGCTTTAATTGTTTTCATTTCATAATCATGATAGTTGCCCAACCAATGCAAAGCTTTTGTGTCTTTTGGGAAACATGAGCCCCCATAACCAATGCCGGCCCTTAAAAATTTATCACCGATTCGGGGATCCATGCCCATCCCGCGGGCTACATCCTCGACATCTGCGCCAAGTACTTCACACAGATTAGCTATTTCGTTAATGTACGAAATTTTTAAAGCAAGGAAATCGTTTGAAGCATATTTTATCATTTCAGCGCTGCGACGGTTTGTAAAAATGATTGGTTGATTTAAGTTTTTATATATTTCGCTCATTATTGATTTTGCTTTCACCGTTTCTGCTCCAATGACAATGCGGCTTCCATACAGCATATCTTTGACTGCAGTTCCCTGGGACAAGAATTCCGGGTTAGAAACGACTTCTATTGAAATATTATGTTTTAGATTTTTAATAATATACTGTTCTATTTTATCATTTGTTCCTATAGGAACAGTTGATTTTACAACAACTGTACAATCGCGCATTGCGTATTTGGCTATTTGATCAGCTACAGTGTATACATATGAAAGGTTAGTTGAACCGTCTTTTTTTTCAGGAGTGCCTACTGCGATAAATATGGCTTCCGCAGTTGTGTAGACTTTAGCACAGTCTGTCGTGAAAGTCAACTTGTCAAAATTTTTCGACATCAGTTCCGGCAGGTCTGGTTCAAAAATTGGACATTCACACTTTTTTAACTTTTCGATCTTATCTTTATCTATATCAACACAGGTAACTTCATGACCTATATGCGCCAAAACTACTCCTGTTACAAGTCCAACGTAGCCGGTTCCGGCAATTGCAATTTTCATTTTTTCATCTCCCAAATGCTTAACTTTTTTATCGAGTATAGTTATAGCAACTGTTTAATATAATTATCTAAAAAAGTATCATATTTGACAGAATCCATCAAGTCTTTATAAAAGAATTGATGAAATTCTTGAAATATGTTGTATCTCAATTATATCGTATTCTAAATGATTTGACTAATTCTATCGAATTATATCTTGTTTTTATTTTTATCCTTCGCTTATATTACTCTTTTCAATGTGATATTGCATTGATATTGCATCTGGAGTAATACCGACTATCCAAAGAGATATGTTTTAGCAAAATTGCATGAAATGTAGTATAATATACCCGTAAAAAATAATGGTTAAGGGCTGAAAATGCTAAATCTGTTCAAAAGGATTGGAAAATACTATAAATATTCTAAAATAGCTATTATACTAGTCGACCTGGCTTTGATCCATGTCGCGTATGTTTTGGCGTTCCTTGTCAGGTACAATTGGACGCTGCCGGCATTCAACTTTGAACCGTATGTCGCGTCCGCGCCGTTTATTACGATTGCGGCACTGATTTATTTTGACATTTTCGGCCTGCTGAAATTCTACAGGAAAACACTGCAGGAAACTGCGGTTACACTGCTTAAGTCGATTTTTATCCTCAGCATCACAACGGTTGCCATAACCTACTACCTGCGCGGGTTCTCGTTTCCCAGGCTTATTTTGATAATCGCCCCTGTTTTCCAGTTCATTTTGCTGTTCATCTGGAAAGGGATAGTGCTGAGCGTCAGAAGGAAATTTTCAGCAGATATAAAGCTTATGGTCATCGGGGAACGCGGCGAACTGAGATCCATCCTCGACAAAGTGAGTCACACGCTGAAAAGAGATAAGCTGCATATCCACTGCGTCATTCCTGCCGATAAAATAGGGAAAGCATTAAGCAGGCTCAAGGACGTGGACGAGGTCTTCCTAAGCGACAACGTTTCCGATGAAGATAAGATGAAAATCATCACGGAATGCCTTGATCAGAAAAAGGTCGTATATATCGTGCCCCGCCTGTTCGAGATCTCGCTGTCGAGCGCGAGGATGGTGCAGTTTGAGGATATGCCTGCATTTATGGTGGACAGGTTGGGTCTGACGACGGAGCAGAAGTTTTTCAAGAGGCTGTTCGATATCGTGCTGTCGTTTTTGGGCATCATAATAACTGCTCCGCTCATGATATTTGTTGCCATCCTTATACGGGCAACGTCAAAGGGGCCGGTTATATACAAGCAAACGCGGATAACCGTGGGGAACAGGGAATTCCAGATGCTGAAGTTCAGGACAATGTATGACCATGCGGAGGACAGCACGGGCCCGGTACTCTCAAATGATGACGACCCGCGGATCACGAAGGTTGGAAAGGTACTCAGGAATTTCAGGCTGGACGAACTGCCGCAGCTTTTCAATGTGTTCAAAGGTGATATGAGCTTTGTTGGCCCGAGGCCTGAAAGACCGTTTTTTGTTGAGCAGTATTCCAGGGATATACCGGAATATACGCACCGTTACCTTGTGAAGGCCGGCATGACGGGGTATGCACAGATTTATGGCAAATATGATACCTCGGCGGTGGACAAGCTCAAGTATGATCTGCTGTATATCAGGGATTACAGCCTGATGCTGGATATCAAGCTGATACTGCAAACGCTGAAGGTCCTTCTGGGCAAAAAGGCGGTGTACCAGGACAGTGCCGTTGCAAAACGCGGGTCTGTCAAGGTGAAATTTTAGGGGACGGTTCTCACACATTTGACCTTTTTTGGAGGGGACGTTTCTCACATTTTAATCATTTTATTCCGGCAACAGGCAACAAATGGTGTTGGTTAGGAAAGAATTGTCTGCCGGATGCTAAAAATGTGAGAACCGTCCCCTTTGATTTCTTTTAAAGTGTTAAATGTGTGAGAACCGTCCCCTCTGGTTCTACCCCTGAAATGTTGAAAAGTTGAGAACCGTCCCCTCACCATTTGGGGTCATACGGGTATGGACAGTGATGCAGATAAAAGTACAGATAAGAGGCATGTTCTAAAGAACGTGCGGTACTTTGGCGGAGATTTCAAAAGTGAAGATTTATGGTTGAAGGTAGCACAATACATAGATGAGCAGTACATCGAGGAGAGTATTGAAACAATATACATATCTGGAGATGGAGCTTCGTGGATCCGGCAGGGACTTCAATGGATTCCGAAGGGCAGGTTTGTTTTGGATAATCACCATATGAATAAATATATACGGATTGCCACCGCCCACCTGCCGGACGACCGCTGGTACTATGCCTTGCAGGATGCGATTGGGTGGCCGGATAAGAAGATGACAGCAGAGGTGTTTGACAGGGTGCTGAAGCTAACAGAAAACGGTACAAAGAAAGAGGCAGTACGGGAAGCAAAAAAGTACATCCTGAACAACTGGGATGGAATAGAGATCAAGGAAGAAAAAGCTGAAGAAATTGTTGGATGCAGTGCAGAAGGGCATGTGAGCCATGTATTTTCGGAAAGACTCAGCAGTCGCCCCAAAGGATGGTCGAAAATCGGCGCCGACAAAATGGCTCAACTCAGGATATACAAGCAGAACGGC
>JAKOPX010000177.1 GCA_029778665.1 Bacillota bacterium
ACAGTATATCAAGCTGTTCAGGGAGCAGGGCATGGAGGCTGTGATCCTGAATGCACTGATCGATAATCATTTCATCCAGTTCCTTGAGATGAAGGAGAGCGGTGTCAAGTTTTTAAGGATCGATTCCGACCTTTCCGACAATCTGAAGGACAGCGAGGCAGGCGAGGCATCTTCTGAAATGAAGCAGAAGCTCGAAACGATTTTCAGGGAATCGTTGGGAGACGATAAACTGAAAATCAGCGTGGAGGCACTGAAGGCTTCGACGCCTGCGATGATCCTGTTGTCAGAATACCCCAGAAGGATGCAGGAAATGACCAGGATGTATGGAATGCCAGGTATGGACGCCGGCAGCATGTTTCCTGATGAACGCACGCTGGTCCTCAACAGGAATAATGCACTGATAAAGGCGTTGGTCAGACTGTCTGACGACAGCAACAAAAAGGATGATGTTGAGCTGATCTGCCGGCATGTCTTTGATCTTGCGATGCTGAGCCATAAGCAACTCGAGCCCGAAGCAATGATGGCGTTTATAGAGAGAAGCAACAAGCTGCTCGAGAAACTTGCGGAACTGGAAGAGAAGCAAAGCGAGTGAACCTGGCAGTATAAAGAGGGAAGAAAGGAAAGAGGAGAATTCTGCCAGGCCAGACAAGTCTGCTGAGTTGCTGAGTATGCTTAAGCCGGCAGGATTCTATCCGAGTGTTTGCCGTGATTTAAATTACCGCATAAAAAGCGCCTTGTTGTTGACAAGGCGCTTTTTTCAATAATCTGATTGTCTGGCAGATATGCAGTTGCAGATATGTAGTTATGGAAAGTAACTTTTCCGGCCTTACTTAATACCTCAGGTTTGGTACCGGTAGTTTGATTTTGCCAGGCCAAGATATTATTTGTCTTTTTCCCGTATCTCGACCCTTCTGATCTTGCCGCTGATGGTCTTTGGCAGCTCATCCACAAATTCGATGATCCTCGGGTATTTATACGGAGCTGTGACCTTCTTTACATGTTCCTGCAGTTCCTTTACAAGTTCATCGCTCGGCTTATAGTTTTTTGTCAATACAACTGTAGCTTTCACTACCTGGCCCCTTATAGGGTCGGGCACAGCTGTTATTGCGCATTCAAGAACGGCAGGATGCTCGAGCAGGGCGCTTTCCACCTCGAAGGGCCCGATGCGGTAACCGGAACTCTTTATCAGGTCGTCGGCCCGGCCTACAAACCAGTAGTATCCATCTTCATCCTTCCACGCCATGTCGCCGGTATAATAGATACCATTGTTCCATACCTTTTTGGTCATTTCAGGATCGCGGTAATATCCTTTGAACATGCCGACAGGGATGGATTTATCTGTATAGATCACGATCTGGCCTTCTTCGCCGATCTCACAGGGTTTGCCTTCATCATTCAGCAGGCCTACGGAATAACCAGGAGAAGGCTTACCCATTGAACCAGGTTTGGGGTCAATCCACGGGTAATTTGCAATCGTTACGGTAAGCTCCGTCTGGCCGTATCCTTCATACAGTTTCAGGCCAGTAGCCTTAAGGAACTGATGATATACCTCGGGATTGAGCGGCTCGCCTGCTATCACGCAGTATTTCAGGCTGCTGAGATCGTACTTTGTAAGGTCTTCCTTGATAAAGAACCTGTAGATTGTCGGCGGTGCACAGAATGAAGTTATTTTGTACCTGGAAATGACGCTGAGAAGCTCGCTTGGAACGAACTTGTCATAATCATATACAAATACGGATGCACCGCTGATCCACTGTCCGTAGATTTTACCCCACATAGCTTTTGCCCAGCCTGTATCTGCGACAGTGAGATGAAGGCCGCCATCTTCTACATTTTGCCAGTACCTGGCAGTGAGTATGTGGCCAAGCGGATAAGTGAAATCGTGCTGTACCATCTTCGGCATGCCAGTCGTGCCGGAAGTGAAATAGAGCAGCATTATGTCGTCATTGCATGTTGCTTCACTGCCGACAGGCCTGTCGAACTTGTCGGACATACCCTCCAATTCGGCGTTGAAATCGACCCATCCTTCTTTTGAACCGCCAACCAGCACTTTTTTTACGAGGGTAGGTGATTCGGGCTCTGCTTCTTCGACGTGCCTGATAACGTCATCTTCAGCCACGGACACGATCATCTTGATATCAGCGGCGTTGCACCTGTACACTATATCCTTCTTGGTTAGGAGATGTGTTGCAGGAATGCAGATGGCGCCGATCTTGTGAAGACCCAGCAGGCAGAACCAGAATTCATACCTTCTTTTGAGGATCAGCATTACCGGATCGCCTTTTTTGATACCATGTGCTTTGAAAAAGTTTGCTGCCTTGTTGCTGAAACGGCTCATTTCGGCAAAACTGAACCTTGCTTCAGCGCCAGCGGGGTTGCACCAAACCATTGCGTTCTTTTCGGGATCTTCAGCAGCGATGACGTCAACAACATCAAATGCAAAGTTGAAATTTTCAGGCACATTGATTTTAAAATTTTCACAAAAATCTTCGTATGATGTGAATTCTGTTTTCGGTAAAAATCTGTCCAGCAGCATAACCATCCTCTTTTTCCTATATTGTTTTTTTATATAAAGGTTCAAGCAATATATCGGTTTGAACGTATCAGCCTGTTTTTATCAATCATGATTTGGATTCATTGCCATCCTGGATTATTATTGCCAGGAACTTTGCCGGTTTGTTGCCCAAGGCCTTCATGCCATGGCTGTAGCTTGAATCGAAATACAGCGAGTCTCCTTCATTTAGTACGATGTGGTGACCATCGATGTATATAACCATGGAGCCTTCGATCACGTAGTTGAACTCCTGGCCCGGGTGCGAACTGAGGTGTATCGGCTCGTCGTCCGATGAGGGCTCTACGCATACTTCAAACGGTTCAGCCTTTTTGTTGACGAAGTTAAAGGCCAGACTGTGATATTTGTACGGCGCTTTGCGTTCGACGTTTACGCCTTTGCCTTTCCGGACAAGGCAATATGTACGAAGCTTCGGTTCGTCGCCGGTAAGAATGGCTGTAAGTTCGACATTGTATTTGCTCGCCAGCTTGTACAGAAAGCCGATAGGGATGTCTACCTCTCCGCTTTCGTATCGCTTGTATTCTTCAACGGAAATACCCAGATCCTTCGCCAGCTCTTCGACCGTATAACCGGCGATATCGCGCAGACCCGCGATGCGTTCCGCGATTTGCTGTATCTGATCCGACATGTTCCTCATCCCTTCTTATTTAGCTATTAAGAATGTATAAATATTAGCACAAAACCTTGTAATAATAAATAAATGAGGCAAAGCAAATGCGTTTCGTCAAAAAAACGTAAAAAAAATGAATGAATTTTGAAAACTGGTTGGGGACAGTTCTTAACTCAGCGTGAGATTAACCCGGTTGGGGATAGCCATCAGCTTTACTCAGTCCGGATGGGCTTTGTATGTATGGGGACAGTCCTCAAGTTAATTGCAACTGTCCGTATTCCAGGAGTTTTTTCGTGAATGTTTCTGCCGCAGGTGACAATGGCACGTTTTTCAGAGTTGCTATGCCTAACTGCCTTTTGGGGGACGGTTCTTGAAGTTTGAGTATGAACAGTTCCTTTTTCCTGACGAACTGTAACGCACTTTCTTTCAAAACATGTGCTATCCCCAGACCGATCCTTGCCATCTCAACTAAAAGGTCCATGCTTTCAAGTTCTACTTCTGGTGTTATTTCAATGCCTTTTGAGATGAAGTATGAGTCGAGGTTTTTGCGGGTGGAGCTTTCTTTCTGAAGAAGCAGCAAAGGATATGATGCCAGTTCCTCCAGGGGGACAGTCCTGCTCTTGAGATGATCATAGCGGGAAGATGCTATGAACACATCTTCGACTTCGCAGAGAACCACTGCGTCTATATCGTTGTCGGAAACGGGCATTGTTACTATGCCAAGATCTACGGCGCCTGACTTGATCGAGTTTATTATCCCGTGAGACGTGCGGTTTGTTATTTTCAGCTTA
>JAKOPX010000024.1 GCA_029778665.1 Bacillota bacterium
ACAATTCCGTTCCTGGGTTCTTCCCATGTTTCATGCTTTGCTCTGATTAGGTCTCCTTTGTGCACGCTGGCTTTATCAAACACTTTGTTGGTAGTGTCAATTATTAACGGCATGGCTTCCCTCCTTCCCTGGTTTTATTTGAGAGAGGATATCCTTCACTGCCTACAGTATGGCTCGCTGTAGATTTGCTTAATCTTCGGCTTTGCAGCCTCGATTATCGGTTCCTCGAACGGACGCGGCTCAATGGTCAGGTGGTAACTTATAGTTTTTGTTCCGCCTTTCTTCAGCTTCTTTGTCTTCTGGACCTCGCCATCAAATCCTTTTTCGAGGATTGGAGCGTATTTCACATCAGTAATAATCGCAGGCCTTACCGTTAGGCTATTTCCTGCTGTTTCCGATCCTGTCCTCGGCTTCCAGCTTAAGCGCAGGTTACCGGTCCTTGCTGCAGGTGGTTCTCCTGGCGCCGACGCTGTATATCTGCTGCTTGAAAATGGCCTTTTGTAAACGCGACCTGATCTTTGGCCACGCAGGACATTAAGCGCAGCGTTTCGGAGCTCATTGGCGGCCCTGAAGGCTCTTGATTTCGCTTCGTAGTTTATCTGGTCCACGATCTTGTCTATCTCGGGCTTAATCTTGATATTCATGGCCATCGAAGCGTTCCTCCACATAGTAAATGGTCCAAAGTCCCAAGGCGCCCGGTTCATCTACTCCCTGGACGAAGAATATTCTATCTCCAAAGATCAGACGATCTTCCGGAGCAGCCTTGGGTTTTCCTTTTTGGACTATAGTGTGACTTATGGGGTGTTGGAGCTGCCGCCATCGCTCCTTCTCCTGGGGTTTTGCCTCGGCCAGGACGCCTCTTAATGTCTCGCCGTCGTCGCTGTATCCACTCTTCGCTCTACCGCGTGAGCTTATGGACCTGCCTTTCTTTTCTACGGTAAAGTCCTTATAAAGGTTTCCTGGCCTGAGATACATTCTCCCCACCTTCCTTCCGTCCTGTTGATGGATTGTCCATCATTCCCTTGTAGAAGTATGGGGTACCGCTTATCGCGGCCGGATTTGC
>JAKOPX010000178.1 GCA_029778665.1 Bacillota bacterium
GAGAAATATTCGCGGACAGGGGAATGGGGTGATCGTTATCAGCGAGGTAATCAATAACAGGGAGTACAGGCAGAAGGTGCTCAGGGAACTCATCATGGAACTCCATAACGGCAAGACGGTCGATGAGATCAAGCCAAGGTTCCAGGAACTGATCAAAGACATTTCGACTCACGAGATCACGCAGCTTGAACAGGCCCTCATTATGGAAGGAATGCCGGTCGAGGAGGTCCAGAGACTCTGCGACGTACATGCGGCGGTGTTCAAGGGATCCATCTCCGATATCCACAAACCTCAGAAACAGGAAGAAATGCCCGGACATCCGATCCACACTTTCAAACTCGAAAACAGGGCTGTCGAAAAACTGATACAGGAAAGGATCAAACCTGATGCCGCGCGCTTCGAAGCGGACGATTCCGGGGAGAACCTCAGGGCATTGCTGGATGATGTGAGGGAACTCCGGGAGATCGAGAAGCATTACCTGCGCAAGGAGAACCTGCTGTTCCCGTACCTTGAAAAATACGGCATCACTGCTCCGCCCAAGGTCATGTGGGGCGTGGATGATGAAATCAGGGCAGCGGTCAGGGAAACAGAGAAACTTCTCGAGTCATACGACGGCAACAGGAAAGCCGTGCTGGACAAGCTCAGCCAGGCAGTCAACGGTGTCACTGAAATGATATTCAAGGAAGAGAATATACTTTTCCCGATGTCGGTCGATTCACTGTCAGAAGATGAATGGCTTAAGATAGAGGAGGGCAGTGACGAGTTCGGATACTGCCTGGTGAAGCCCGCAGGGAAATGGAAGCCGGCGCGCGTGAACGTGGAGGAAAAGGCGAAGGACGAAGGGGACAAGCCTGCAGGAGCCGATGAGTACATCAGGTTTGAGACCGGTCTGCTGACGCCCGAAGAAATCGAGGCCATGTTTAATACGCTGCCGCTGGATATCACCTTCGTCGATAAAACCGGGGCGGTAAAATACTTCTCGCAGGGGAAGGACCGGATTTTTGCAAGGCCTAAGACCGTAATAGGCAGGATGGTGCAGAACTGTCATCCGCCGGCAAGCGTCCATGTCGTCGAGAAGGTGGTCGATGACCTCAGGTCCGGAAGGAAGGACCACGAGGATTTCTGGATCAGGATGGGCGACAAATATGCGCTTATCAGGTATTATGCCGTCAGGAATGCCAAAGGCGAGTACCTTGGCACCATGGAAGTGACGCAGGACATCAGGCCGATACAGGAGATAACGGGCGAAAAAAGGCTTGCAGACCGCTAAACAAATGTTCTGCTGTTATCGTCAACTTACAGATGATATAATTATAAGCAGCCGAATATACCTGGCGCTGAGAACCTGCACCGGGTATGGCCGGCTGCATCATTTGTTTTGGGGGTATATCGTGTCTTCGAAAGCCATTGTCAGCCTCATAACGGCCATGGCAATCGCTGCTTCCGGGATCGGAGTTCCGGCAGCGGCGTTTGCCGCAGAGGAAGGACCAGGTACTGCACCGGCGAAACCAGTTAATGTGATGACTGTATCGGACAGTACACTGCTGAAATCAGACAGCATTTTGCCGGACGAGATGAAAACGGCAGGGTATAACGCGTTTCTGGCTGCGGTTTCGATGCTGGACCGGGTGTCTGCATTACTAAATGATCCTGCAATGGCAGTGGCAGCGGCTTACGCAGCGAGAGCCGCAGACGCGGCTGCGGCTTTATCGGGGCTGGAAATACAGAAAAGCACTTCTGTTGAGGATGATGAGAGCCTGTGGTACTGTCCCGACATCCCGATGAAAAAGGAGCATCAGAAACTGCTCTGGGAATGCTGCATGGAAAGAGGACTCGATTACATTGACATGCTGGCGCTGATAGCCCTGGAGAGCAATTTCCAGGAAAAGTGCTCCAACGGGAAGTTCAAGGGATACTTCCAGATTTCCTCGGACCATGGCCCGAGACTGTCCAAACAGTTGAACACAAAAAACGATCCGCTGGACGGAGCCGTCAATATCATCTGGGGGACCGCTTTCTACAGCTGGATACTTGCCGATGACAGGGTGAAAGACCTGGAAGGCAAAGAGAAAAGGGACGCGGCGCTTTCCATATATCAGCGGGGGCCGGGCGGTTATGACAAATACGGCAAAAACGAAAAATACCTGGAGAAATATTATAAAAAACGGGACATGATAGTAAAGCTTTTCGAAAACAGGTAAATCATCAGAGTCAAATTAACTATCAGGGAATAAAATAAACCATCAAAAGCAGTCAGCATGTAACAAGGGGTCCGGATCAGACCCCTTGTTTTGAATCCAGGCTGCCTGTGCTTTTTCGTCAGCACGTTATCCATCAATAGAACGGGTAACCGCCGTAAAAACCGCCGTAGTATGGCGGGAAATAACCCGGGAACGGGCGTCTTCTCCTGCGGACCAGGCCTGTGATCAGGAGAGCCCCTATGAAGTCTCTCAGCAGGCGTCTGCCGCCGCCGAAGAACTGCCTCTCTTCAGGATTTGCGCTGTTCTTTATGGCTGCCTCGACGTCGGCCTCCACTTTCTTGTAGATGTCTGAAACCATGGAATCATATTCTTTTTCAGACGGGCATTTGTCTCCATTTTTGCTCATCCAGTTGTCGCATGTGCTTTCGACCACGGGCTGTATTATTTTGTAGGTCTGCGGATACAGGTTTTCAAGATCTTCCGTCGACATATCTGCGAACTGGTTGAACTGGGCCGGCATCGTCGCCATCGGATTACAGGGGTTGTACATCGGCATGACGTTTGCAGACGGCATGAGGCCGGTATTATACATCGGCATCATATTTGCGGCCGGCATCTGGTCCATGTTCGACATCGGCATGAGACCTGCATTCTGAGCCGGCATCATGTTAGCGTTCGCCGGCATCATACCCGCGTTCTGCATCGGCATCAAGCCTGCATTATCACGGTAATAATTATACATCGGCCATCCTCCTGTTCTCATATTGGAATCATGATTGCTTTCCATGTTACAATTTATGATTGTGATATGAGAAGGGTTACGGTTTATTGCTTTATGTCAATGCAGTTTTTGCAGATGCATTATATTTTTGAGGAATCCGGCACATCACTACGTATATATGTAATGGATGCAGCCACATGTGACAGATGCGGCGGGCTCACTGATGCAAAACGCAGGCGGCTGCACCGGGAATGTATACGTGAATGGAAGGACGTATATGTGAAAGAGATGAATAACAGATCGGAGGAATTTGCCATGCTTGTTACGACGACACCTTCCGTCGAAGGGAGAAAAATCAGGGAATACAGGGGGATAGTGTTCGGAGAAGTAGTTTCCGGCGTAAATTTCATCAAGGATTTCGCGGCTGGGCTGACCAACTTTTTCGGCGGCCGGTCAGGCTCGTATGAAGGAGAATTGATCGAGGCAAGGGATCAGGCTATAATGGAAATGGTCCGCAGGGCAGAGAGCCTCGGGGCCAATGCCGTTGTCGGCGTAGATGTGGATTACGAGGTGCTCGGACAGGGCGGCAACATGCTGATGGTCACTGCGTCCGGCACGGCAGTGGTGCTTGAATAAAGCCGGCAGCACTGCTTTGGACCGGCTCCGGGATGGTCCCGGGTCCACGGGCATTTTGCCGGATCTGCAGAAAAAATATAGGGGAAGAAGATACAGCGTATGTATGTGTATTTGGCCGAAGCAGCGCCCGGATCAAAACTCCGGGAATGTATAAGGGCTTTTGATGATGTTGTCTACGGGTTTATTTCCGATTTCATTTCAGATGGCATGACCAGTTTCATGAAGGCTGTCACATTCCTGGGGTCGGAGTGGTTCATTACTTTCCTGGCCGTGACGATACCCGCACTGATTTTCATACTCAAAAAAAAGAAGTACTACCGGCATGGCCTGCTCATACCAGCCAACATAGCGCTGGGAGCCCTGTTCAACCAGGTGCTCAAGCTGGTTTTCCGCAGGCCGAGGCCGGACGTACTCAAGCTTGTTGAACAGTCAGGATACAGTTTCCCCAGTGGACATGCTATGAATTCAGTGATTTTTTACGGACTTGCCGCGTATCTTCTTGTCAGGCACGGCAGGCACCCTGCCAGGTATCTTTTTGCAGGTATTATTGCTGTAATGGTATTGCTGATCGGCCTGAGCAGGATATATCTTGGCGTGCATTACGCCAGCGACGTGCTTGCCGGGTTCATCATCGGCGCCGGCTGGCTCATCATCGCAGCAAGGATATCGGACAGACTCCTGGAATAAGAAGTTGTTTGTTGACTATTACGAATATTGGAACATGATGCCTGCTTCATGAAGACTGTTGCATTACGCCGGGAGTTTCAGACAGTATCCGGAAGCAATGCTTTCCGGGACGGGTGCCTGTTGCCTGTATATCCGGATTATCCGAATACCTGGAACTCAATAGAATTCGGACCTTTTCTTTTTGCTTCGCAGATAGCGTCGATGGACTGGTCGATCATTTTGCGTATCTTCGACAGGTCCTTCGGCCCGGTCACTCCGCCTATACCGCATTTTACCTGCCTGCTGCAGCCTGTCTGCGAAAAATCGAACCGCGCCATGCCTTCGATTATGGACTGTGCCGCTTTTTCGGCCAGTTCCCTCCCGACCGGGGCGAATACGATGAATTCATCACCGTGAGCCCGTCCTATGGCATACTTTTCAAAGTACTTTTCGATGTTTTCCTTTATGATGTTGTAGCATGCGACGATGACCCTGTCGCCGACATCAAAGCCGTAATCATCATTGATCTGCTTGAAATGGCTGATATCGAAACGGAAAACTGTGATGTTTATGCTGTCTTCACTTGCCTCCGTGATGCTGTATGCTTCTTCAAGGAATACTTCCATGTTGGGTATGTTCTTTTTGATCTCATGGACGCTGTCCTGGGAAATATCGAGCAGGTTTATTTTTTTATCCATACTGAAACCCTCCTTCTCAAGAATTTTGATCAGATGATCGATCTCGATTTTTTTCTGCATCATCTCATTGAGCACTGAAGATATCTCGATGCGCTTCTGCTTCATTTCCCGGATTATTTTTGCCGCATCGACGGGCCCGCTCAGCATCTCCCTGATCTGGGACAGAGTAAAACCGAGTTCCTTGAGTATTAAGATCCAGTTGAGGCAGTTGGACTGGCTTGCGTCATAGGATCGGTAGCCTGTCGCTCCGTCGATGTATGCGGGCTTCAGGAGACCGATCTCATCATAATAACGCAGCATCTTCGTGGTCACATTGTTCATTCTGGCGAATTCGCCGATTTTCAAATGAACTGACCCCCCTTTTGCAAAATACGCGGCCGGTATTTATACTACTACTATAAAC
>JAKOPX010000179.1 GCA_029778665.1 Bacillota bacterium
TTCCTGCTGTGCCTTAAGGCTTTCGGCTATCTCCGCAGTTATATCCGCAAGCTGCTTCCCGAGCTCATCCGTCTCTTTCCGTACCTGTTCCTTCCTTCCGGCAAGCTGGTTGAGGCTCCTTTCCAGGGCAGCGGCGTCTTTTTCAAGATTGGCGCATGACTGCATTTTCTGCCTGTATTCGGGATCGACCCTGAGCCGTTCCGACTCTTCAGTGAGTTCTACAAGCCTTTTTTCAAGGCCGTCGAGTTTCTCTTTTTCCCTGGCGATCCCGGCATCTTTCGCTCCAATGGCTTCGATTATGCTGTTTACAGACTCCCGGAGTCCGATGATCTTTTCTGCCAGAGCCGCTATTTCTGCCTTGATCCCAAGCGCATCCTGCAGCCTGGTCCTCTGCTCCACGAGCATCTGCTGTCTCAGGGCCGCATCCCGTCTGGCAGCCTCATACTCCGATTTCGTCAGTTCGAGCTGTTCGCTGACTCCCGGCAGAACGGCCATGATCTCATCCAACTGCTTTCGGGCTTCACCGAGCTTCGCTTCCAGTTCCCTGTTCCTGCTGATCATTTCCGCCAGGCTTTCAGCCCTGACCGCCCTGTCAAGGAGGGCCCTTTTCTCCGATATGGCCTCACCGGCCTGCCTGTGCGCCTCCTCTCTCCTTTCAAGGTCCGCAAGCTCGCTTACCAGGTTCCAGACCTCTTTTGATTCATTGTATATCTTCTCCAGTTTCTTTAATTCCTTCTGTACCTCTTTCTTCTCCTTCTCTGCCGCTTCAACCGCTGCTTTTGCCTCCTTGAGCGCTTCATCCGAGGCATCGGCATATCCCATGAGTTCGCCGGTAAGCATGTCCATCCGGCTCTTCAGCGAATACAGCTTCCGGGAGATCCTGTCGTTGAGCTGTTTTCCATACTCTTCGAGGTAAAAGAGCCTTTCGAGCATGGCCCTCCTTTCTGAATTCTTCAGCAGAAGGAATTCATGGAAGCTGTTCTGCGGAAGCACCACCGCGCGTGTGAAATCCTCATTGCTGAGTCCGAGGAGTTCCCTTACATGATTGGTTACTTCTGTGGCCTTATCGCACAGCGGGATCTCGCCTGCGTCAGTGACCTCCGTGAGGCGGGCGACCCTTGGCTCGCATGAGTTGGGCGAATTCCTTTTGCGCCGGTATGTCCTCTCGACCCTGTAGGTCTTCCTTTTGCCATCCCTGTTCAGTTCAAATGTGAAAGACACCCTGCATGTGTCGCACCTGGAATTGATGATCCCCTGGGTCCCGTTTTCCGCCCTTTTGACCCTGCCGTAAAGTGCAAATGTAATTGCATCAAGGATGGTGGATTTGCCGCTCCCTGTCGGTCCGAATACCCCGAACAGGCCGGTCTCGCCCAGCGCTTCGAAATCTATGACCTGGACGTCGGTAAAACTCTGGAGCCCTTCGATCTCAAGAAGCTTAGGCCTCATCAGCAGTCACCTCCCCATTTGCCGTCCTCAGGGATTCCCTGTACGCATCGCCAGGGCCGTTGTGTTCGTTTACGTTGCTGTCAACACCCCGGCTTCCGTCATCATACCGTCCTCCGGATTCATCCTGTTCACCGTCTTCATTCAGCAGTTCAAGGAAGGCTTCCATCAGTTCATCTGGTATATCGACGCCCATCCTGTATTTGTAATAGTCCCTGAACAGTTCGTCTATCTTCCTGCCTTCCCTGCTTTCAGAGGGCATCACTTCAGTCTCTTCGCTCCTTATCCTCGGCCGGATGTTGATAATTCCGGGGTGCATGCTCCGTATCGCTTTATACTCGTCAGCAGTCAGCACCCGGTCAGTGAGTATCTCCAGGTCGATCCACGCATTCGGGTCCCTGCCTTCCTCACACCATTCCATGGCCTGTTGTATTCCTTTGTCTGCAAACCACTTGACCAGCGGTTTTCCGCAATCGAGGTAGACCGGCCTGACTTCCGCCTTCCTTCCGGGTATTGCATCCACTATGTATACTGCCTTGCTGTATCCCGCTTCGGAGAAACTGTACGCCAGCGGGGAACCGGCATAATACGTGGGGCACGGAGCGCTCCGTATCTGCTGGGGCCGGTGCAGGTGCCCGAGCGCAGCATAATGCGTTTTTCCAGGCAGTACAGAAGGGTCCACTGTCATGGCGCCTCCAACCTGCAGCGTCCTCTCCGAATCCGAGGTACTGCCTCCCAGCAGGAATAAATGGGCAACTATGAGGTTGACCGTGTCGTCACGGAATTTTTCGGATAATGTTCTGAAAATGCTGCCGATTTTTTCGGAATATGCATTCTGCAGTTCTGCCTCATCCGCTTTGCCTGTAAGCAATTCTTCCAGCCTGGATTCGGAAGGGAATGGCATGGTTATCATGACTGCATTGTGATCACAGCGCGACAGGCTGAGTTCCATCCATCCGGGTCCCGAATCTGCGATGCTTATGCCTTCGGCACTCATTCTATATTCGCCGGGATCGCTCCCGGGATAGCCGAGCAGTATTATCCCGTTTTTATATGCCAGCGGGCTTGCCGCGCAAAGCCTGTCCGGGTTGTCGTGGTTTCCGGCGATGACGACCACGGCCCTCCCGCGCTTTCCGCCGAGCCTGTCCATGGCTTCGAAGAACAGTTCTTCAGCGGCGGCTGACGGGTTATACGTATCATATATATCTCCTGCAACCAGGATGAGATCCACATCCTCTTCATCGGCGATCCTTACAAGGCGGTCGATGAACCAGCGCTGTTCCTCAAGCCTGCTGATGTTCTCCAGGTTCCTGCCGAGGTGCCAGTCGGACGTATGCAGTATCCTCATCAGTTATTACCTCCTGTGCAAAGGTAACGGCAATCTGAATCCGTATATATTGATTATATTATGTATAGCAGAGAGGTTCAAAGAAACTTTTCCGCAGCAGAAAAAGGACCTCACAGTACCGTCAGATACTGTGAGGCCTGCACTTTCCGTAAAATTTCCGGCAATTGGCCGCTTCCTGCTTTTTGGCCTGGCTGCGCCTTTATATTCCACATGCGAGGGCACGATAACAGTTGCATTTCCGGGGTTTCCGGAAGGTTGCGGCCGTATCGGGAGCCCTCCTGCTATTGCTCTCTCCTGCTATTTCAGGACCCTTCTGGCTGTCATATAGTTCTTTGCATAAAACCCGCTGTTTATTTCGGTTATCACGACGCCCCCGTAATGCGAGGAACTATGTATCATTTTGCCGTTTCCCATGTAGATACCGACATGATTGATGCGGTTAAGTCCCCCGTTCGTATCGAAAAATACCAGGTCTCCGGGTTTCAGTTCCATCTTTTTCACCTTCGTGCCGTTCTTTGCCTGTGATGCGGAATTCCTGTTCAGCGTGACGCCGAAATGATCATAAACATATTTCACAAAGCCTGAGCAATCGAAACCTTTCGGAGAGGATCCTCCCCATACGTATTTGACACCCAGGTATTTTTTTGCGTAACTGATGATATCATCTGCCCTGGATTCTCCCCTGGATGTATTCGGGGAAGGCTTCCCTGTTGTGTCCGGATCATTTTCTGATACGCTTAAAGCTGCCACGTCTGATACGCTTGACGCAGCCACACTCGCCGATGATTTATCCCTGCCCATCAGGCTGTCCAGCTTGCCCTTGGTCTGCTTTCCGGCGATGCCATCCCGCAGGAGCCCGTACTCTTTCTGGAATTTCAGGACTGCAGCTTTCGTGATATCCCCGTAATACCCTGTTGGTTTCACAGTCATGTATCCAAGCTGATAGAGATCTTTCTGCAGGGCATACACTTCATCGCCTCTCATGCCTTTTTTCAATACCGCATCGGAATAGGCAAAGACCGTTTCCGCAGACAAAACGGCAGCCAGCAGAAACGCAGAAAGCGACACCAGGTACTTCTTTCGTAACATTTTATGTATCCTCCTCTTTTCTTTTCGCCTGCGAGGTTAGCTGACGGGTTAGGTAAAAGAGTACACCCCGCCACCTGAAGTGGCTTCACCCCAAAAAAA
>JAKOPX010000025.1 GCA_029778665.1 Bacillota bacterium
AAGTCCACCGGGATAGGCCTGTACCTGTGCAGGAAGATACTGGACAAGCTGTCCCACACCATCGAAGTCACCTCAGAAGTCGGGAAAGGCACAAAGGTCACCGTCGGGTTTGCGCTGGAATCTGTCGATGATACGTGATATGAGCCTTCGATCCGCATCCCGCAATCTGAAACTGCAATCTGTGATCTGTGATCCATGATCTTCAGCCGTTCGTCCGGCATAATTTGCATCAACCGCATTCAAACTTTCAGTTCTGGCATGTTCCCGGTTGCTTTCACAGTATAGTTTCAAACCAGGTCCGCCCTGTGCGGGATTCCTTACAGGGAAACCTTACAAAAATGTAAGTTTGGAAAATGAAATGTAAGGAAGGATTATGGCATCGATACGCGGCCGGATATAAAATTAAACTGCAGGGAAGCACGCGGACATCCTCAGAAAAATCCCGTGTACCCTGGCATTTGCCGGCATATTCGGAAAAGGTACACATCATTGAGAGCAAATACTGATGCAGAACGATTTTGCAATGGCCGGAATGAAAATTGAAAAGCAGAATGAAAAAGTGAAACAGGAAAAAAGATGAAGGAAAGAGAAGAAAGGAAAGTGAACCGAACGATGGCACTGCTTGAGGTAAGCAATGTTAAAAAGGTATATGGTACCAGGCTTGGCGGGAACAAGGTGCATGCGCTGAACGGCGTCACTTTTTCCGTCGAGCAGGGCGAATATGTTGCAATAATGGGGGAATCCGGCGCAGGAAAAACCACTCTCCTCAATATCCTGGCCACCATCGACCGTCCGACCGGCGGGCGGGTCCTGCTGGAAGGCAGGGATCTGTCAACGATACCCCAGCGGGAAGTGGCTGCATTCCGCCGCGACAACCTTGGATTCGTATTCCAGGACTTCAACCTGCTCGACACCTTCACGATCCAGGATAACATCTTCCTCCCGCTGGTCCTGGCAGGAAAGCCGCTGGATGAGATGAAGAGGCGCCTTGAACCGCTGGCGCGGAAACTTGGGATCGAAGATATACTTCAGAAATACCCTTATGAGGTGTCAGGGGGCGAAAGACAGAGGGCTGCCACGGCGCGGGCCCTGATCACGAACCCCAAAATCGTCCTTGCGGACGAGCCCACGGGCGCACTGGATTCAAAAGCGGCGTCCAGGCTGCTGAAACTGTTTGCTGAAATCAACAGGGAGGGCCAGACGATACTGATGGTCACCCACAGCATCAACGCCGCCAGCCATGCGGGAAGGGTGCTGTTCATAAAGGACGGCTGCGTATTCCACCAGATATACCGGGGCAATGCCTCCAACGAGGAAATGTATGCAATGATAACCGATGCACTTACAGTCATGCAGACAGG
>JAKOPX010000180.1 GCA_029778665.1 Bacillota bacterium
CCGGTTGCCTTTATCAGAGCCTGTGTCGCCTCCGGAGCCAGCGTAGGTTTTCCCTCGTGCGCTTTGCGTATCGCGTCGGCAAGTTCATCTGCCGAGACATTTTTCAGAAGATAACCTATGGCTCCGGCCTGAAGAGCGCTCTCTACCAGTTCGTCCTCCTTGAAGCTAGTCAGAACGATCACCTGTATATCTTCGAAGCGCTCCCGTATCTCCCTGGTGGCCTGCGCACCGTCCATGACAGGCATAACAAGGTCCATCAGCACTACATCGGGATGCAGCGTCTCACATAACTCTACAGCTTCCTTCCCGTCCGCAGCCTCACCGACCAGTTCGAAGTCGTCGAATGCCAGCAAAAATGCACTCAGTCCGCTTCTTACAACAGTATGGTCATCTGCGATGACTATCCTGATCTTATCCTCACTCATCACACTGCCCACCTTTCATCCAACCACACAAAATAATATATCATTTTGTGCCTACCCATTCCAGTTCCACTTTCGTACCGCACCCTGGCTTTGATTTGATCGAGATCCTGGCACCTGCAGCCTCAGCCCTCTCCTTCATGATACTCAGCCCAAAGCGCCCGCTGTTCACGTTCTGCAGTTCAAACCCCTTCCCGTCGTCGCTGACGCGGAGTGATGCAACGATGATGCCGAGATTCGGGTCCTCATTTACACTGAGTTCGACTGCCGCGTTTTTGGCTCCGGAATGCTTTGCTATATTATTCAGGGCTTCCTGGGCGACGCGGTAAAACACGACCTTCACTTCGGCAGGGAGCTTTGCGGCCGCCTTTATATCAAGCTTCACAGGGATACGCGCCCTTCCGGTCACAGCTTCACCCAACTGCCTGAGCAGATCTTCTATCGGCGCTTCCACAAGCGTTGCAGGCCGCAGCTCGAAAAGCAGCGTACGCATCTCTGCCAGTGCGCCGCGGGTGAGCTGTTTGAGTTCCTCCAGCCTCTTCATCCCTTCTTCCCTGTTCCGATCCCACAGCTTCGGTATTACCTCGGCAATAATGCTCGCCGAGAACAGGGTCTGCGTTACAGCATCATGCAGATCGCGCGCCAGCCTGTTCCTCTCTGCGAGCACGGCCGTTTCTTCCGCCTGTTTCCTGAGCCTCGTGTTGTCTATCGCCAGCGCTGCCTGGTCGGCAAATGACATGGCAAGTGTCAGGTCTTCGTTTGTGATGTCCCTGTCCGTCCCATCCCCGTCGCTTTTAAAATAAAGCACGATGCCGCCGTATACCTCATCCCTGCAGATCAGCGGCACGGCTGTCATCCTGCAGTTGTTGTCACGGAGCCATTTCAGATGCGCGTCCGCAAGAGGATGGCCGCTGTAAGACCTTTCTGTTTCCGGGGGATCTGTCTTTACGATCGGCTTTCTCCCTGCAAATGCCTCCTGGAGTATCGGCACCCTGAAGCCGATACCACTGTCCAGGGGCTCAAGGTGGGGCAGTCCGTATGATGCGACCAGGTACAGGAGCCCTTTTTCACTGTCGAGCCTGAACAGTGCCGAAGCATCCGCCCGGAGCAGCGTGGCTGCCTGCCTGATTATGAAGCCAAGTATGTCCTCCAGGGACCTGTCGGAGTTGAGCGCCCGCATTATGTCCTTGAGACCTTCGGCCACCCGCCTTCTCTGCTCGTTTTCCTGCAGCCGCCTCTTGACCTCATCATAAAGCTTTGCGTTCTCATATTCAATGGCGGCCTGGTTTGCGAAAGCCGTACCGAGCTCGATATGGTAATCACTGTAATAGCCCGGCACGGTGTGGTCCAGCGTCATTATACCGATGACCGTGTCCTTGTAAACCATGGGCAGGCTCATCCAGCACCGCGCATCCCTGAAAACAGTGTCCATGTATTCATGCATGTTATTCCTGAACGTGACCGCCAGTTCGTCATCTGACCAAAGGTCGCTGATGACCACGGGATTCCTCAATATTTCCTTTTCCAGGGGCAGCGGATACTTGCGCTCCTGTTCAGGGCTGAGCTTGGACCTGTGGGCGATTATGCTTACGCGGTCCCCCTGGGATATGAAAATCTTTGCGTCCCTGTATTCTATGATCGTCCTTAGCTTGTCCAGTATGGCCTCAAGCAGGGGCCTGAGTTCCATCGTCGATGTAACGAGGTTGGACACTTCCAGCAACGTGGTAAGCAGTTTCGAGTTCTGCTGGAGCATATCATTGGGACCTGTAAGGCCCGCACAACTTCTGTTGTCCATGGTTTCCTCCGGCCGGAGCAAAAAAACTGTTTTTTTGATTGTAAACCAAATACTCTTAATAATCAATAACCGTAACACAACAGGACGGCGTCCGCAATATAATGATAATGGCTTGCCGCAACCATCACGATCAAGGCTGGTGTTTCCAATGCAGACCATCTCTCTTGGGTCGACAGGACCTGATGTAAGGCTGGTACAGAGCCTTCTGAACAGGATCGGATACAACTCCGGCCCGGTCGACGGAATATTCGGGCCGAGGACATACCAGGCCGTCATCGCGTTCCAGGCGAATAACTCGCTTGCAGCAGACGGGATCGTCGGACCAGCGACATGGGCCGTGCTTGACCGGCTGCTCCGCGGGTATGACACGTATACTGTCCGGCCGGGCGATACGTTATACCGGATCGCGCGCGCATTTTACACGACTGTGGATGCCATCGTTACCGCCAACCCGGGCATCGATCCGGATATGATAAGAGTCGGACAGCGGCTCGTCATACCGTACGGCATAGATGTCGTTACGCTGGACGTGGCTCCCACATATGAAATCGTGCAGAGGCAGATAGAAGGACTGAAGGCAAGATACCCGTTCCTTGAAACGGGATCCATCGGAAAGAGCGTATTGGGCAGGGAACTCTATTACGTAAGGCTTGGCAGGGGGTCGAGGGAAGTTTCCTACAATGCCTCCCACCATGCAAATGAATCGATAACGACACCTGTGCTCATGAAATTCATAGAAAATTACGCCAAAGCCTATGCAGCCGGAGGCAGCATACAGGGCTACAACATACGCGAACTGTCCGACCTGGCGAGCATATACATAATACCGCTGGTAAACCCTGACGGCGTCGACCTTGTGGCATACTGGCCCAATTATGACGATCCGGCATTCACCAATGCCGCGCGACTGAACCGGACCGGTCTGCCGCTGCCGAGCGTATGGAAAGCGAATATCCGTGGGGTGGACCTGAACCTGAACTATCCCGCTGAATGGGAAAAGGAAAAACAGGAGGAACTGGAAAACGGCATCACGGGCCCTGGTCCGAGGGATTACGGCGGAGAAGCACCGCTGTCGGAACCCGAGTCAAGGGCTATGGCGGATTTCACCCGCGCGCATGATTTCCGCATCGTCATCGCCTATCACACCCAGGGTGAGGTCATATACTGGCAGTTCCAAAACTATGCCCCTCCCATTGCCCTGACCATAGCCAACCAGTTCGCAGCCATCACGGGCTATGCCGTCGAGGAAGGTACGCCTGAAGCCGCCTATGCGGGGTACAAGGACTGGTTCCTGCAGGAATTCAGGAGGCCCGGCTACACATTCGAGGTAGGAAGAGGCATCAATCCTATCCCATTAAGCCAGGCGCCGGCGATATACAGGCAGAACGAAGGAGCACTGCTGCTGGGAGCAGTAGTCTGACAACGGAAATATCGCGGAAAATGGGTGCGAAAATGCGGCAGAACACGGCCGCTGAGCGGATCCGGGCCGTCATCCCTGCTTTTTCCGGATCACTACGGTGAAGTCGTTCTTCAGGTATGCTTCTATGAACTGTACGTTTTCTATCCTGTCTGAGTAGTCTTCAAGCAGTTCAGCCACTTCATCCGGACTGGAGTAAAAATATCTGTCCTCCCTGTCAGGGGAGTCTTTATGCAGAAGGTTGAATACTACATACTGCCGTGAAAGGTCCAGGAACAGCCCGACGGCTCTTTTCAGGAAATCGATGTTATTGCCGAGATCCAGGTTGAAAATTCCTGAAGTGTATATCACGTCGAATGACCCGTTTTCAAATATGCGGTCCTCAAAAATATCCGCATGGATGAATTCACCGGCAAGCCCCTTGCGTTTCGCCCTGTCGATCATTTTGTCAAGCAGGTCCACGCCGGTGTATTTCACATTGATACCTTTGCCTATGATATGCTCAAGCAGGTTGCCTGTGCCGCATCCCACGTCCAGCAGCACTTTTCCTTCAAGGTCCACGGCCGACAGCAGCATGTCGAACCTCAGCCGCTGTGCCTCTTCGCATTCCCAGCCGAGTATGCCGTATTCCGGCAGGTTCTTTGCCATATTGGTCTCGTAGTACGTCCTGATGACATCCAGCTTTTTCATCGTGCAGCTCCCATCTGTGGCATGACAATATCATAGACCAATCAGGGCGTATGGTCAAGGAATCCCGGCCGTTCAAATTTTTTTACATGTTTCCTTTTCCGGTCCCATTGGGTATTATATAAATCATATAAAGAAACGTGACACATCGGAGGTCGTTATGGACAAGGTAATATGCGTGTATGCTTCATCAAGCAATTCGATTGACAAAAAATACATTGATGTAGCAACCCGCCTGGGCGAAGCGATAGCGAGGAACGGCGACACTCTCCTTTTCGGCGGAGGGATGCGCGGGCTGATGGGAGCGACCGCCATGGCCGTCCACAGGCTGAACGGCAGGGTGGTCGGCATCATACCGGAAGCGCTGAACCTGAAAGGCGTAGTTTACGAGATGTGCGACGAACTGGTGGTCACGAAGTCCCTCAGGGAAAGGAAAGCGATCATGGACGAAAGGTCGGACGCTTTCATTGCGCTGCCCGGCGGTTTCGGCACCCTCGAGGAACTCCTGGAGATAATCACGCTGAAGCAGCTGAAATATCACAACAAGCCCATCGTCATCCTCAACTATGACGGGTTTTTCGATTCACTGCTCGGTCAGTTCGGCCATATCATTGAGCAAAACTTCGCCAGGCCTGAAAACAGCCTGTTGTACCATGTCACTGAAGACGTGGAAGACGCGCTGGAATATATCGATACATACAAGCCGATCGAATTCAGGGACAAGTGGCTTACCTGAGACACAGACAAGCAGCCAGTGACACAGCCGGCCTGTCCGGTGATATGCGGACGGTGTGATACCGGGTGACGGGCGTAAGTCTGAGACATGCGTGATGCCTGGGTCATGCGCGATGTACGCCGGCAGCATGTCGCCCGCTGACAGCCGGACATGCTGTGCCATGCATGCCTGCCCCTGGCCGGACAGGTCCAGAAGGCCGTCTATTCGGCAAAGTTAACTGAAAAGCCCGGCCTTATCGGGATAAGGTCGGGCTCTGCTTTTTGGGATGCCCTGGACATACTCCGGGTCAGCTTCAGGCAGATGCCTGCCTGGCAGAATGTCTGCCTCGCTTCCTAGTCCCTCAGTTCAATGGGCTCATACCTTATACGGAACTTCGGCAGCCTGTTCACCTGGGTGTAATAGTTGATTTCCCAGTCTTCGCCCTGGGACGGGTCGTTCACTCCGTCGGCCGGCGGTGCGAAAAGCCTGAACATGATTTCCTGGCAGCCTTTGAAAGGCTTTTCATAAAATGCAGGCATCAGGTCGACGGTCTTCACTCCCGGCTTTTTGTAGAACCATTTGCCGTTGAATTCGAATACGGCATTGAGGTTCTCCTCCTCAAACATTACCTCGCAGAACACCGGGCTCTTCTCGAGCCAGACCGGTATCGCCAGGCCGTCTGCGTCCTCGAAGCCGCCCCATCTCAGCCTGACAGGCAGTTCAACGGCTTCACCGGTTTCCATGGCCGGGTAGAACCACGGGTCATGTATTATCTCCTTATAAGCATCGAACAGCGGCTGTTTTATACCGTTTTCAGGGCAGTTGGGATCCTCCAGTTCCAGGCCGAGGCGTCCCCTGTCCCTGAACTGGTACATCGTGATCCCTTTCATCCAGTCGGCCTTTTCGTCCCTGAACATGTAGTAGAATTCCTTCACCATTTCAGCCTGCTCGTAAGGTCCGACCACGTCGCCGTCGGCATTGAGTTCCGAAATCACGAGCGGCTTCGGCACACCGTCGTTCAGGTAACAGAACCTCTCGTATGTAAACCTGTTTATCTCGAACCTTTCCCTTATGTTGTACCGCCTGTGGGACTTGCCCCCGCGCTCCGCTACGGTGAACGGCCACCCCCAGTTCAGTGCAAGGTAGTAATCGCCGGACCATATGTCGGCAGCCCTGACGGCCTCGCGGAACTCCTTCTCGTAAGGCATCTCGCCGGTTCCCGGCACCGCTTCACCGCCTATGCAGAGTATCGTCTTTATATGAGGTGCCTCCTGCTTGACTATATTGTGGAACCGCACGTAAAAGTCTGCCACCTGCTGGTATGTATACCGCTTGTTGAAAGCGAACCAGTTGCCGCATGCTTCATGGTTGATCCTGAAGAGCAGCCTGCCGAACGGTTTCAGTTCCCTTGCGATCTGGACGAGATGTTCATCAGGGACGGCGCAGTCTATGGTCAGCGTCAGCGTTACATCCTGTCCGTGCCGCCTCACGTCCTTCATCGAGATGAAAGGTTCGCCGTCGGTACTTCCTCCGATGCCGCCCATATACGGAAAGTAGTCGTCATATGGGTAATCCCACTGGAAAGATACATTCCCGTTCGTTTTCAGCCTGCTCGCCCTGGTCGGCCAGCCCTTGTCAAGCGGGTAATAGCAGTACATGAGGTTGATGCTTCTGTGCGGTCTGCCCAGTTTGTCAAGTATGTAATCCTGGCATACGTACTCCCCGCGCTCGCTGCCGTCACCCAGGTCCACGGCGCACGGTGCGGGCCCCATGTGCAGTCTGAATGCTTTCATTCCATCGTTCATTGCCTGTTTCATCCTTTCGTTGCCAAGTCATTCTATAAAAAACGCAGTCGGCAAGTCTGCATCCAGGAACTGCTCCTGTCAGCGTCCCAGCACGACCTCCACCCTGTTGACGTCCTGCATCACGTCGAGCGGTATCAGCGTCCCGTCCAGCTTTTTGCCGTTGACCGTCAGCGAAGCTACTCCCTTCGAGACCCTGTCCGGATTCCTGACTTCTATCTCGAAAACCTTGCCCCTGAAGATCCTGCGTACACTGAAGCCTTCCCAGTCGTGCGGGATGCAGGGGTCCACTATAAGTCCGTCATAGGAAGACCGGACGCCAAGGATATACTGCGATACGGCCACAAAGCTCCAGGAGGCCGTTCCGGTAAGCCACGAGTTCCGCGCGCGCCCGAACTTGTACGGGTGCTCCTTGCCCGTGATGAACTGTGAATACACATACGGCTCCATCGTGTAAACGTCCGCGATATCGTTCTTGGCGGCAGGCAGGAAGGACAGGTAATACTCGAACGCCCTGTCGCCTCTGCCCAGCATGCACTCGGCGATTACCGCCCATGTATTGGCATGGCAGAATATGCCGGCATTCTCCTTGAGGCCAGGCGGGAATGACGTAATGGCACCCACCTCGAGGTCAGGCTCCCTGTATGCGGGGTAGTTTTTCACGATACCGTGCTCCGTCGCCAGGTACTCCTTCAGGCTGTCCATCGCCTGCATGCCCTTTTCGGGAGAAGCCGCGCCAGATACCACGGCCCACGTCTGGCTGTTTATGAATATCATGCACTGGTCGCTTTCCTGTCCGCCGAGCTTCTTTCCGCTGTCAAGATAGCCTCTCAGGAACCATTTGCCGTCCCATGCATACTTGTCGAGATTCTCAGCTATTTCAGTCCTGTATTTGATGAAATGCTCAGCATCCGCTTTTTGCCCGACCCGTTCCGCAAGCTCGATGAATTCCGAAAGGGCGCGGTAATACAGGAATGTGCTCCAGATGCTCTCTCCTTTGCCCTTCAGGTTGATACAGTCGTTCCAGTCCGCCGCAAGGCCCAGCAGCAGACCATGCGGTCCTCTTTTGCCCCACGAGAACTCAAGCGCCTGCTTAAGGTGCTCGTAAACAGTTGCCTCTCCCTCATCGCAGTACGGCACTTTCACACGGAGGAATTCCGTATCCCCTGTTTCCTTGATGTATGCAGGCACCGAAAGCAGCAGCCACAGATGGTCATCGGAGAAAATGAACTTCTCCGGGGGCACATTATGCGGCCCCTGTTCCCATGTAAGGGGCTGCAGGCCGTGCATTGCCGCGCCATTGGATATCTGCCCCTTCAGCAGGTCGATGATCTTGTCGCGGCAAAGCTCAGGTATCGAATGCATGACGCCCAGCGTATCCTGGTTGGTATCGCGGTAGCCGAGGCCGTCACGTCCGCCTGCCTCATTGAAGGAAGCAGATCTGGACCAGTTGAAGGTCGTATGGCACTGGTACTGGTTCCAGATATTGACCATCGAATCCACCAGGGTGGAAGGCGTGGAACATGTATAGGCAGAAAGCCTTTTTTCCCAGTACTGTCTTACCTTTTCAAACTCTTTCTCCACGTTGGCGCGGTCGGAATAAAGCTTTTTGCATTCCTGGCCGAAGGTCTTCGCGTCACCGATGCCGACTATGTAGACGGCATATGCCTTTTCGCCAGGTTTCAGCCTGATTTTGTTCTGCACCGACGCGCACGGATTGCCTCCGACGGCTATTGTATTAGCATTGTAACCTCTTTCCACGGCAATAGGGTTGCCCTCATGCCGATAGCGCCCTATGAACTCTTCCCTGTCGGTCTCGAAGCTCACGACCGGCAGCGTGGAAGCCATGAAAGCCTTGGGTTCGTATATCGGCCAGAGGCGGATCGAATAATCCACCACATCGTTCTCATAGCCCATCCTGCATGTGTAAAGTATGTACTGGAAATTGGTCAGGTCCTGGTCCATGTTCCAGAAACACCATTCTGCGTAAGTAAACAGCGACAGTTCCCTTTCCCTGTCTGTCACGTTTTCTATCTCCACTTCCCAGATCTCGACAGGCTTGTCGATCGGCACGAATACCCTGTAACCGGACCTGATCCCCCTGTATTCGCTTTCGAATTTCGTGTACCCAAGGCCATGGCGGCAGATGGTCTTATAGCTGTCCAGCGGCTTGCCGACAGGCTGCCATGATGCGGACCAGTAATCGCCGTCTTCGTCGTCCCTGATATAGACATAACGTCCGGGGCGGTCCATCGGTATGCTGTTGAACCTGAACCTCAGCATCCTGGCCGATTTCGGGGATCTGTAAAAGCCATATCCGCTTGCGTTGTTGGAAATAATACCGCAGTATTCGGCAGTACCAAGATAATTGACCCAGGACATCGGCGTGTCCGGTCTTTCAATGACATACTCCCTGCAGGCATCGTCGAAGTAACCGTAACGCATAAGGCGCTCCTCCTCAATACATCTGAACATTTGGGATATCAAACTGTACTTAGATTATTTTAGCATAAAAAACATGCAAATCATATACTTTCCGAAGCGTTGCAGCCGTGGCATCCCGCGCCGGGCAACACGTTTAGAAAACGATTATCTGTCAATAATAACCTACGGAAAAATGCATTTTTTCGGAGGTAAGCATGGATAATCCAAAACTTAATCTGGAAAAAAGAGAAGCAGTCGGAGGAAGCCGGGCCAGAAGGCTGCTGGAAAAAGGCCTGGTTCCCGCCGTCGTTTACGGCAGGGGATTCGGATCCACTCCTGTCCAGGTCGACAGATCGGAACTGAGGAAGTTGCTCAAAACCAACGGAAGGAATGCGGTTTTCAAAACCGAGTTCGCACAGGAACATGACCTCTCACTGGTCATAAAGAACATACAGTATCACCCGGTCAGCAAGGAGATAATCCACCTGGACTTCCAGAAGGTCGATCCGCATGAAACCGTCCAGATGGAGATACCTGTCAGGGTAACAGGCGAGGATTCGTTCACACGGGTGGGCTGCTCGGTACTGCACCAGCTGAATACGATTACTGTAGAGTGCCCTGCCGGAAGCATACCGGAATATGCCCTGGCGGACATATCAGGCATGAAACCGGGCCAGAGTTTTACAGTCGCAGATTTCCGGTTCCCGCCCGATGTCAGGGTGCTGACCGATCCTGCCAAAGTGGTCATCACCATAAAAGGGCATCGTCCGGAACAGGCATCTGAAGCAGAAGAAGGCGAAGCACCGGATGCCGTACCGGCTGTGGAATCATAGACCTGCCGCATGAAGGATCTGGGACCGGCCGCGTGAAATCACGGCCGGTCGCCCGGATATGCATGGTTATCCGTTCCGGGCATCGGATACGCAACGACGCATTCCACGTATCGCCGGCTCAGAAATACCTGGCCGGCGATATCCTTACCCAGTTGTCGCAGTAATAGCCGTAATGGCTTTCCACCACCCTGTTTTTCAGGTCGAACACCGATACGCATCCTTCTATCCTGATCTCTTTCCCATCGCTGCTCCTTGGATTGTCGGCATAGTAATCCGTGAATTTGCCATAAGGCGCGAGGAAACTGATCAGTTCCTTCGCATCTTCAAAGCCGATGCTGCCCTTCACCGCCAGCCTGTCATGTATCTGGCGGTTCAGTTCGTCATAACGCCACTGTATATCATCGACCCTTTTGCCTATGACACGCCGTGTCCAGCGGTGCATCGCGAAGCAGCGCATCTCCGGGATGATATAATGGTTTGTTGCAATAAGCAGGTCGTCGCTGTCTTCTCTCTGGGGAGCAAAGTAAAATGTGGATGGGCAGTTCTGTTCACCGGCCCTGCTGATGTAGCCGGTTTTTTCGAAAGCATCGGGGATTATGACCTTTCCGGTTTTATTCTTTTTGTTCCAGTGGTCCCACAGTTGCCGGTTGAAGGCCAGGTAATCCTGCGGGTACCTGTAATCGTTCCATCTGAACATGACGCCGTTCCGGTATGGTACAGACGCATGGCTCGCTATGAATTCCCTGTCAGGAAGCAGCGGCCTGAACCCTTCGTCGGCGTACTGCGTGAAATCAGGCTCCGGCCACGATGCGCCGGCCTCGCCGATACAGGACCGCCCCGTGCTGTCAGCGATGATGTACAGCCATGACACTCCCTTCGGCAGAGCAGCCATCAGATCTGCGGCGTCTTCCGCACTGTTTCCGTACTGGACGCACAGCCTTGTCATTAAGAGCGAATTGATCCCGATATTCCCAGGATCGCAGTTTGCGCCCGGCGACATATCCACGCCCACCGCCACGCCATTCCTGTTCATTGCCGCTATGCTCCCCACCATGCCCGGGGCCGATATATTCAAGAACGGTATCGGAGCGTGCCGCCTTTCCGCCAGTATCCCGTCAACCGGATCGTTTTTTACTCCGCCGGATCCGTCTTCAGGCGTCACCGGGGAGTACAGTATATAAGCACAGGTGTCCTGGAAAACTCCGGCAGACGGAAACGTGAAATCCCTGCCGAACCAGCAGTTGCCCCCGGCGCTTTCCCCGCAGGCGACAAAGGCATTGCACATCATCGGTATTTCGAAATCTTCGGGCTCTATGCCTTCCAGTTCGCGTTTGAAGAATTTTCCCGAATAGATCACGGAACAGAGGATGTCTATGCCGATGTTCAGGACGATGAGCCGCTGCATATTAACGCGCGTCTTCGGATTGCGGCTCCTGCAGCCGTCATATATGCCACGTATTTCTTCCGTAATTTCCGGCGGCAGCTGCTGCCAGGTCTTTTTGGAAAGCTCATGGAGGATCTTTATCAGGATGCTTTGCACCAGCTTCATCTTTTCGAGCACTTTGCTGCCTATAAACGAAAATACGACCCTGTCGGTATAATCCATCATCCGGGCTATCTCAGGCTCGGCCATCTTTCCCATCAGGTAACCCGTTTCATATGGCGTGCCTTCAACATAATACGCCCTCTTGGGCCTTCCGGTATCGTAATTGAAAGCAGTCCTGCTTTCCGCAGCGATGCCCAGCCTCCCGTTGTATGTATCAGCCCTCACGACCTCAAAGCCGTCGCTTTCAAATGCCTTTGAAAGGCGAATCAGACGCTTTCCCGTTTCCGTGCTCCTGTACAGGCGAAACACCCCTTCATCGAAAGCCGGCGCCGCTATTGTACTGCATCCACCGGCATCAGATTCCCGTACCATTTTATGCATGGAGTTCCGGAAGGGAACGTTGCTTGCGAAAACTGCTTCACCGGTGAAAACTGAACGGTCCGGTTGTATTTCGGACATGCAAATGTTGACTGGCAGGCTGTACCGCAAGTTCCGGGATCACGCCGCAAAACCGAATACGTGCAGAAATATCTCTGGATTTTGCTCATGATAATTGGATGAAGGTATAAAAACAAGATGCTTTACAATTAAAATAAACCACAGGCGGTTTTGCCTGTGGTTTCAAGTGCCTTACCGGCAGCTGCGCGGTATTATTCGTCAGCATAGTCCTCGTCGGTGTTTATCCTGATACTCTTTGTTTCAGGGTCCCACGTCACTCCTATGTTCAGTGCTTTGGCTATATCCCTCAGCTTATAGTAATTGTTGCCGCCTATATTGTAGGCTTTCACGTCAAGTTCCTTCTTCCCGCCGTCCATGAAGACCATCGCTGAAGATACCACAGCTTCCCTGGCTTTCCCGTCACCGGGCACGAGTTCCCCGCCCGCTTCCGTGTAAGCCTTGCCGGGGAATAATGTAATGCGCAGGTAATCACCATCCCAAGCTACGTCGAACTGCTTTGACGTGCCTGATACCGCCTTTGCCAGGTCCCTGAGCTTGAAGTAGTTGTTGCCGTTTATGTTGTATGCGTCAAATTCCGTTAGTTTCCCGTCCACATATATTTTCTGCGGGGTCGGGCGTACTGTCAGTTTCTGGGTCTCATCCGGGACTATTTTGATATATGCCGCTATTCCCACATCCAGGCCGTCAAATAACATACCTATCAGGTAATCCCCCGGCTGGTCCAGCCTGACGTAACTGCCCTTCGCATAATATTCGTAACCCCAGTCCTCCTCTACGTAATGCTCGTCGTCCTGGCCCGCCATGCCGGCAATTCCTGTCATACAAGGATCACGTCGAACCTGCCCCACGTCATGTGGCACGTTATGACATACGCCTTGCCAGGGTTGGCCAGAGTGCGGTTCGTTTCCACCTGCTGCGGGTTCATCTCGAGTTCCACGCCGTTGTTCGACATGTTGACAAGGAAAATACCGTTGTGCAGGTTCAGGAATTCGCCCACAGAAGCCTGTGCCAGTTCGTCAGGCTCCGTGATATCCTCCTGCGCGAATTTGGCGGCGAATTTCACGAATACGTCCCTGTCACAGGCTATGGCCGTAAGCATGTTGATTTTCCCGTAAATCTCCTGGCTGGCGAACCATTGCGCCGTTATGTCAGACTTCAGCTGGTTTATTTCTACTGTCGGGTTGTCATCCACGAAGCGGATCAGGTTTTTGATGAGCAAGGTGACATAATCGCTGTACAATTTCCCAAGAAGGGCTTCGCCATAATCCCGGAATATCTGCTCGATCTCCAGGGAATCATCTTTCCTTACCACGTTGAACTCCCTCGAGGACATTCCGTATTCCTTCCTGTAGTTGTCAAGGGCTTCCTGGAGCTGCTCGATGGTCAAATGTCCCCTGTCGACAAGGGCCTGTCCCAGCATCAGATGGCCCTGTCTCTGTGTGGCCAGCATTTCTTCGAGCTGTTGCTCAGTTATGTATCCCTTTTCTATCGCCAGTTCTCCAAACCTCTTGTCTACTTTCTTCTGCATGTTGTGGATCTCTTCCACCTGCGCGGGAGTCATATACCCTGCATTGACGGCTATGACGCCCAGTTTGAGGCGCATCGATCTTTGGTATTCAAGTGCATCCGTCAGTTGATCGGGCCTGATAAGTCCCCTGTTCAGCAGGTAATTGCCGAAATACTGGCTAAACATGTTCCACACCCCTTCTTAGAAAATGTTCCTGAGGATATGCTCTATCTGGGATTTCTCCCACGGTTTCTGGATAAAGTCATGGGCACCGGCTTCCATCGCAGCCTTGAGATGCGACTTTGTACCGGAAGAAGACAGCATGATGACCTTTACGTCCTTCTTTATTTCCATCATCTCTTTCAGGGCATCTATCCCGTTTTTGTCAGGCATCACTATATCCAGGAAGACAAGATCGGGTTCATACTGTCTGAACAGTTCGATGGAACTTTGCCCGGTCGAAGCCTCAATTATGGTAAAGTCACCGAACTCATTGAGGCAATCCTTCATTTTTTTCCTGACAAGCAGAGAATCATCGCAGATGAGAATCGTAGGCCGGCTCTTGCTCATTACAACAACCTCCCCCGGAAAATGTAGAATTTTGTTATATTATCATAATATCTTAATTTTCCCAATATGTAAAGGAATTGCATGTGCCATGTATATTTTTAACGTTTTTGCAGCTGCTGCATAGAATATAGAAGCAGCATTATTTGTAAAGGAGTATTCCAGATGAAGCCGCCAAAAGGCTCAGGACTTGAAGCGCTTGACAGGATGATCCGGAGGAGCGCCAGGTTTTACTCCGATTTTTTTAAATCGTACTCCAGATCTTACTCCGATTTTTACAATGCGGACCGGTTAAGACGCAACCTGCTGTCAGCACTGAAAAAACTCCCGGCCATCGAACTGCCCCAGTTCACATACAAACCACCGAAAGTCGATTACCACAACATAGTGAACAGCTTCCTCCCGCCGGGCGCCAGGCTGGTAAAACCTCTTTATCCTGAACACGCCGGTGAGATACAGTTTGCCGATCTCGACGGCGACGGACGCAAGGAACTCATCGCGTCATACATTGCCGGCGACGGCCTGAAGACGCTCGTGCTGAAAAAGGATGAAGTACAGTGGTATAAGATGGCCGAAATCAGCTGCCCGGGTTTCAGAGGCATCCACTACCGCACATTCGCCGATATTTCCGGCGAAGGCAGAAAAGACCTCCTTCTTGGCCTCGACTCCGGTCAGCAGAGCCGCACACTTTTCGCATATTCGGTGTCGGACGGGGATTCCAGGAAAATTTTCAGCAAGGAGTACAGCAAGATGGAAGTGCTCAGGAGTCCGTCACGGAATTCAAGGGACTCCGTGGCACTGTGGCACGAAGAGGCTCCGGGCATTTACAGTATCGAACTGATAAGATGGAACGGCATCGACCTTGAACAGATCGACAAGACCAGGTATCTGGCATCAAAGGTATTGCCCTACTATATCAGGAAACTCAGGCAGGACCCTGCCGATACCGCCAGTTGGTACAACCTTGCCGGAACATTCATGGATGCAGGTGACAGGGTGAACGCTGCCAAAGCTGTAAGGTACGCGCTTGAATTCAATCCGGACCCGGTAATGAGAGACAGGCTAATGGAACTCAGGCAGAAGCTTTGATCGTATCGCATTGTACACCGGATCATCCGCCTGTGAAGGAGGCAGACGCATATGACAGGCAGGCCGCTATCCCTGCTCGACAACATAAGGATCAGCAGCGGTCCGGAAACCCTGAGAAGCTATTTTTCCGAGCTGATCCACACAAACAGGAGCACGCTTCCTGAACTGCTGAGCGGCGGACATCTCCGTTTCGGCACGCTGTACCTGCTGAAATCCGAAATCAAAAGCAACGGCATCCAGGATGAGTTGCCTGAAGTGTATAAACGGGCGCTTGAACTGTCCGAAACGCTGTCCGGCACAAAAACCGCCGATATGGCGCCAGTCCGGAGACGAAACGCTCAGTTCGGAAGGCGTGCCGGCTTAAGACAGCCAGGCAGGCCTCATACAGATGGAAAAGTACAGCCCATCAATGCATTGCTTTCCGATCCGTCAGCCAGACAGGCGCTTGGTTGGATAGTCAGGACCGGATGGGACGGCGATATGCCGGAAGGCCCTTACGAACAGCTGATGGAACGATGCACGGCATTGCTCCTCGTATGTCTGAAAGACAGATCAGTCCTTCCGGCTGTAGCCGAAACTATTTTTGAACGGCACAGGCAGGGCAAACTGATCCATAACCTGGTCTGGGCCTTTTTCGAGGCGCGCGACAGGGAAAGCCTTTACCTGCTCGCACAAAAGCTGTGTTCTCCTGACAGGCGCGACGCAGCCCTGGCAAGGAAACTGCTTGGCTTCATTCCCGGAACGGACGATGACAGCGCCGATGACCACTCCATGTATTTCAACGTACTGGGATGGCTGTCCGTCAACATGCCTTATATCCATTATACCGGTGAAAGCATGCAGATGAGCCCGAAACCGGTCCCTTACGCCATATCATACGAAGCCAAATACCTTTGCAGGCAGGTTTCTGCGGACAGCGGCAAACCTGACGTGCCGCCTGGCAAATCCGAGGCTGAACGTCTCGAGCATTTCCGCAGGCTGGATGAATCTCAGAAGCGGCTGCTGGCAGATGCATCCTGTGCGCTTTTCATACAGGACAGACAGCGGTGGGAATCGTGGATCAGGCTCCCCATCGGCCGCCAGCTCGAATCCGCAATCCAAATGACAGGGGGGTCAGCATGATCAGGTTCGAAGACGGTTTTTCCGACCTTCCGTCGATACTGGCACGATACAGGCGTGGAAGCCCTGAATACGAGGCCTTGAGCAAGCTTTCCGAAAGCACCCGCGTATATACATATCTGTCCCCCGGGGAACTGGAATTTGAAATGGACCTCAGAAGAGGCATCATCGAAGCTTCCCTTGCGCTTTACAGGAAGAGGCTGGCATTCAGGATATTCCAGGAATCCACTTGCAATGAATACTACTGGGACAGGAGGCAGGACGGCGGTTTCGTGCTCAGGCCCGGCGCAAGGCCTTCGGAAGCCGTGGAAGACATTTTCGTAAATACGCGGCTGTACGGTACCGAGTGCGCCACAGCAATCGTCATCATATATTACAAAGCGGTACTTGACGCATATAAGCCTGAGCTGTTCGACCGGACATTCACGAGGATAGTCCTGATGAACTGGCGCGACATGGACCGGCTGATCGACCCTGCGACATACCGCGGGCTTTCCGATTACCTGCCGGGTGACTGCAGGTATGTCAGGAACCCGGATGTGAATCCTCTGACCCCGGAATGGCAGGGCGAGAATGTCATTGACCTTGGCGGCGGCAGATACTACGGACACGGTATCGGGCTGGGAAATATAGACTATTTCATAAGCGCTCTGAACCGCAACAGGAGAGAGGGAGCGCAGGTGTCAGCCTATCTCGTGGATGCTGCTACGAGGCCTGATTTCCGCAGCCTGTACCTGTACCGGAAAAATGCTTCATAAAAAGCAGCGCCATTGAATAGCTTTTACTTGTGAGAAGGTTATCTGGTGTACATGTTTTGAAAAAGCAGGTCTGGAACCGTATAGACAAATTCTACCGGGACTCTTTTGTCCTGACGCTTTCGAATATGACCACCGGCATCATTGCCTTCGTCTTTTCCCTCCTGCTTTCCAGGAAGCTGGGCGCGGAAGGCCTTGGGCTGTATGGGTTGGTAATGCCGGTCTACGGCCTTTTGCTCTGTATCACCAGTGACGGCATAATAACTGCCATATCCAGGATCTCGACCATTTATTTCAACCGCGGCGAATATAAGAACCTGAACAGGACCCTCAGTTCCGTATTCGTGCTGGTCACGTTCCATGCCTGCAGCGTTGCCCTGCTGGTGCTGATATTCCACAGGCCGCTGGCGGTGTATGTCGTGCGGGACGCCCGGGCCGCAACGGCTCTGATGGTGCTCTCCCCTGCACTTGTTTTCGTGTCGCTCTCGGCCATCGTGAAGGGATATTTTTATGGGATGGGAAAATACAGGATAACAGCTTCCATAGACATACTCGAAAAGCTGCTAAGAGTGGCCGTCTTGCTGGGTTCCGCCGCATTGCTTAAATCCGACGGTGTATCAGGTACTGTCGCGACAGCCTGCATTGCCCTGACGGTCGGGGAACTTATCAGTTTCATCGCTCTCTTCACCTGCTACAGGATCAAAAAAAGAAGGCTGAAAGGCGGCGTCGGCAGGATCAAATCAAGGATACAACTGGTTTTCGACGTACTGGTCATATCCATGCCCCTCTGCCTCAACGGCATCGTTTCATCAGTGATATCTACAGTTTCTGCGCTGATCGTTCCCCGCAGGCTTATGGCCGCAGGATTCACTTACAGGGACGCCCTGGAACTGATCGGAAGGTTCAGCGGGATGGTGCTCAACATCTCGACTCTCCCGTTCATAATCATAAACTCCATGCTTACGGTACTGGTGCCTGACCTGTCGCTGAATATAAGCAAAAAGGACTACTGGTCCGCTGAAGAAAGGATAGCCCAGGTACTGAGGATCTCAGGGGTCATAGGCATTGCGACCTCCATCGTATGTTTCATAATACCCGGGACGCTCGGCCGGGTTTTCTACCAGCGGAACGACCTTGCGGCAATGATACGTTTTTCGGCGCCCATCTGCCTGATGACCTTCATAACATCCCCGACCTTCGGCGTTCTCAACGCCCTTGGCAGGCAGAACGTCCTCCTTCGGAACTCGCTGATCAATTCCCTGCAGAACCTTGTGCTCACAGCCGTACTCGCCGGCATACCCTCCCTCAACATTTACGGCTGCGGTCTCTCGATCATCATCACTTCCGCCACGTCGCTGGTACTGAATATAAGGGAGATCCGGAAAGTATGCGAGATGAAGATAGGTCTGCAGGATATCGTGATATTGGCATTCTCGGGCGCAGTTTCCTGGCTTGCAGCCCTGCTGGCAGGAAACGCGCTGATTGCGTCGCCTCCTGTCGTGCGGATGGCGGGCGTTATCATCGCCTGTTTCGGCACGATGGCCGCTCTCAGTTCGTATGCTTTCAAACTCAGGGCAGAGACCTGAAAAATCCGCAACATAAATGTAAATCGATCAGGACGGAGCCCGGAACTGCATTACGAACACGGCACCTCTTCCTTCTTTCGCATTCTCCGCCCAGATCCTGCCTTTCATTTCCGTCATGTAATTGGCGCAGCTGTGAAGGCCAAAACCATGTCCGCCTTTCTTGGTTGTAAATCCGTATGCGAAGATACTTTCAAGCTTCCCTTCTTCTATGCCCGGCCCGGTATCGCTGACCCTGATGAAGACATGCCCCTTGTCCCTGGCGACCTCGATGGTCAGCACCTTCTCGCCGTCTTCGATTTTTTCCATGGATTCCACGGCGTTTTTCACCACATTGGTCAGCACATGGAATAGCTTTGTGCTTTGGGCCAGCGCCCTGACAGTCTTGTCATAACGCCTGACTACACTTATTCCTGCCTTTTCGATGGAACTGCGGTTAAGTTTCAGCACATTTTCAATAACTGGTATCACATCAAGGCGTTCAAGGCTGGATTTTATGTCTGTCAGGCTCTGCTGCGTGTTGATGAGCGCCTCGATGAGACTGACACGTTCAAGCAACCTTTCTACGTGGTTTCTCAGATCATCCCTGAACCGGATGAACGAGTCGCCCAGAGTGGCGTAAAACTTCATCAGCAGTTTCCCTTTTTCTTCGTTGCATATAAACGCTTCAAGCTCTTCGAACCGTTTCGAAAGCATTTGGTTCGCCATCAGCAGATCGTCCAGGCAGCTGTTTTCCATCAGGCTTTCAAGCGCCTGTTGCGTAGTGTTCACGCTGTTCATTATGTTTGCGATGTTGTGAAGTATCCCGGTGGTGTCGGCCATGCCCTTCCTGTGGGCCTGTTCCATCAGCTTCCTGTAGCTGCGGTCGAGTCTTTCGAACAGTATTATGCTGTTCAGGGCGAGACTTATATGATTGCTGAGTATACGCATGATCCTGGTATCCGCCCGGTCCGCCTCGACAAGCATGAAGCCCATGAACTCATCACCAATGTATAGCAGGTAGGACAAAAGGAAATGCGGCACGCTGTCGCGGAAAATCCCGTCGGTAAGGCATCCGGAGGCACCTCGTTCATGACGCGGGCGCTCCTTTATCCATTCACCGTCACAGTATTCGAACTCGGCGTGGTAGTCTGAAAACTCCGTGTATTCAGAAGGCTCGTCAAATAAATACACCCAGCAGCCTTTCACCCCTATCCTGGGGAGGTTGGCTGCCAGTGATTCCTTCAGGCTGTCCACATTGAAGTTCGTCAGCAGTATCTTGCCGACCTCCCTCAATATGAGCTGGACCCTGTTATATTCAACATGCTCCATGAACACGGCGGTGGCAAGCTTGTTATGCAGAACGCCCTGCATCTGGTTGAAGATATTGTCTGCCCATACCACTTTCTTCATATCAGTGTTGAAATAGGGCAGAAAGTATGGCATGAGCACTTTCCTGAAACTGGCCGCCGTCTCTTCATAGGCTCCCAGTTCATCACTGTAAGCCATTTTTCGGAGCATTTTCTCAAACTCCATCAGGAACGGGCGGTATTCCATTTTATAAAATGCCTGCCTGAACGAACCGACCAGTTCATTGATTTCCCCGCGGCTGAAGGGAGTGCTGTCAGCAATCTGCCCGACTATGTCTTCCAGGTCGTGATCATCAAGCTGTTCAAAATATCTGCCTTCAGTAACCCGTTTTTCTGTGTCCAGCGAAACATCCAGCCTCGGAATGCATCCGCACGATTCCCTGTAAACGACTTCGCCGGGCACCTCGGTCCACATAGGGACATCTTCGCCCCTGATAAGCCTGTGTAAAATATCACAGGCATAATACCCAAGCTCCTTCCGCGGAAAATACACAGTGGTGTATGCAGGCGATGAAAACCTGCCGATCTCTCCGTCCTCATAGCTGGTCACTGCGATATCTGCAGGGATCCTCAGCCCTCTGTCCCTGATCGCGTCGACCACGCCCAGGGTTTCTTCATTGTACAGCGATACGACAGCCTGCGGGAAAACACCTCTCTCATCAAGAAGTATCTCAACAGCCCGCCTTCCTCTTTCTTTCACATCAAACCCGATAAGTTCATCGCGGTCCACTACGAGCTGCGGATCGTATATCCCGTATTCGTTCATTACTTCAAGATACATCTCGTTCCGGTTATCCGGCATGAACGGCGAGATATAGGCTATTTTACGGTATCCGTGCTTCTGTACCAGGTGATGGAGTATTTTTCGCAGGTATTCTTCGCCCCTGAAGAAAACACCATGGATCCCGGGCCTTACCGACCCCACGCTGACCAGCGGGATATCGCCGAAAATTTTATGGAAATCGCTGTTGTGCGATACCCGCGCCCATCCAAGGAAAACCAGTCCGTCAAGCCTGAATTGCCTGATGAAGTCAAGCAGCATTTTCTCATGGTACAGGTTCCTGACCGTCGAATTGACAAGGAAATGCCCGAAGCGCACCACATTGATCCCGTGCTCACGAGCATAGTCATATATGCCTTTTGTCAGCATATTGTGGTATTCGTCATATGCATCCTCGTCAATAAAGCCAATGGTGATCCTTTTCTCCATAGGGTGTTCCACCTGTCATGAGAATTTCAGTATAAAAGACGCGCCCCTGTCGATGCCTTCGCTTTCAGCCCGGATCGACCCGCCCATGTCGGCCATGTATGCTGCACAACTGTAAAGGCCATATCCGTACCGGCCTTCCTTCGTGGAAAAGCCGTATTCGAACAGCCTGTCAAGGACAGATTTGGGTATTCCCCTGCCGTTGTCCTTTATGCACAGGTACTTGCCAGTGTCGTCCTCATACAGCCTGACGGTCAGCTTACGGTCACTGACATCCGAATTTGAAAGCGCGTCTTTTGCGTTTGAAATAATATTGAAGATGACGAAAAACAGTTTCGCACGATGGACACGGGCCCTGAAATCGGGCATATATTCCTTTTCAACGGTTATGCGCAGTTTTTCGAAAGAATCTTCATTAAGTTTCAGAGCATCGTCTATTATAGGCGCTATCGGGAGTTCTTCCAGCTTTGTGTCCACGCCGGCGTAACTCTGCTGCGCGGCAATGGCCTCATTGATGGTCCTTATCTTTGCCCTGAGCCTGCCCTGTATGCTGAGGAGCTGGTTGCGCAGCTTTTCAGCCGGACCGCCGAGGCGCAGGTAAAACTCCATCAGCTTTCTGCCTTTCGCATCGGAGCATATGAACTCCTCAAGCCTGTCGATATTTTGCTTCAACAGTCCGCTGGCCATAGCCATATCGTCGATGACGGGCGAATTTGCACACTCGGACATCATGTGCACTGAAACATTTATGCTGTTGAGTATATTGCCTATATTGTGCAGGATGTTCGTCGCAATATCCGCCATGCCCTCCTTCTGGGCATGTTCCACGAGCTTTTTGTATGCTATGTCA
>JAKOPX010000181.1 GCA_029778665.1 Bacillota bacterium
AATCACCCTTGCCTGGAATGACAGATCCCGCGCAATCATCTTAAAAACCAGATATGGATATCGGGGCTGTCTTTTAAGAATTGTTTTGTTAACTGATCAATAGAAGGCTATTGGCGGCAAGGTATATAAAAGCCGATCCGGCACCGACCGGAGCAATTTTTGCCCGGTTGTTTAAAATCATTTGGTTTTTTGCCGGATCAGTGATCCCTCATCCCGTAATACCTTGCCCTTTCCGAGTATTTTACAGATTGCGTATGCTTTTTGGATGTTTTCGTTCTCTCAAACCTAATATATTTTAGCCCCAAATATAAGCAACGTCAACATGCGGCATTAGCCGGTACCAGGTACCGGTCTGGCTTCATCAGTCCTCCGCTGCATCCTGCTGCTTCGTGACATCGAAAACCCTGCCGTAATAATCGGTCTCAAGGATCCTTGCGGAATACCTGAACTTGTCTGCAACCTTTTTGTTGATCTGTTTAACGTATTCATCGTCCTTTTCAGTACCGTCGAAGAATGTCACCTTTCTTTTTGTGGAGTCGTACATGGCCCTGTCCGTGATCCAGCTCCTGTTCGAGAATATGACGAGCGGCGGCGCCGATGAAAGGATGTCTTCCCCCATCAGCAGCCTCGAATCGTATTCAAGCCCGAACAGGTTGGAAAGCGTGGGTATTATGTCCAGGCTGTCGCAGGGTTTATCCACTACGACAGGATCCATGCCCTTTTTGTATATTATGAGATGGTTCCTGTAGATCTCGAAGTTGGTCTCCACCTCGTGGCCTGCCAGTTCGTCGATGTTTTCCTTCGGAAGGCCATAGGGATAGTGGTCGGCGCTCAGTACTATGACCGTGTTTTCAGCGATGCCGGCCTCTTCGAGCCGGTCCATCAGCGCTTTCATAGCGAACTCCAGTTCAAGGTTGCAGGCGATGTATGCCTTGGATGCGTCTGAATACGGGAGATGGTCGACATACTTCCTGTTCTTCGCAGCCATCTGGTTCCCGTAGAAATTGTAGTTCATGTGCCCGCTAACGGTCATGTAGTATGCGTGGAACGGCTGGTGGTCTATATATTCGTCTACCGTGACCTCGATCATCTCAAGGTCCGATTCGGGCCATGTCTTTTTGACCTCGAGGCCGTTCCCCACTCCCTTGTAGTCATATCCCATGTTTGGATGCGATAAGTGCCTGTTGTAATAGGTGTACGTGTGGTTGTGGTATGCCTTTGTAAGGTACCCCAGTTTCCTGAACTGGTTGCCCAGGGCAAACGGCATGTAGTTGCTGCCCGACTTTGAGAAGCTCCAGACTCCGCCTTTGGGTATCAACCCCGTGCATGCCACGTATTCTCCGTCGGACGTGCTCACCCACCATACCGGGGTATAGAAATTCCTGAACACGAATCCCTCGTTTATCATCTTATACAGCGTCGGAGTCAGTTCCGGGCTCACGGCATACGGCGAAAAGCCTTCCGCAGTGAACATGATCAGGTTGCATCCCTTGAAGATCCCCGTATACTCGTTGGTCGGAGT
>JAKOPX010000182.1 GCA_029778665.1 Bacillota bacterium
CCCACTGATGAGGCTCTCCACTTCCGAAGCTATGTGCATGACCCGTGAATACCGCAGTACCATCCTGTATTTTGTCACACGCACGCTGTCGTACCTGGATATCTTTCCAAGGTCGTTCCTTGCGAGGTCGACCAGCATGTCGTGTTCCGCCAGCTCTTTTTCATCCGCAAGCAGTTCCTCCTCCAGCGCTTTGTCTTCGCGGTCGTCCCTGCCGCGTGGCCTCGTGCCTGCTATGGGGAATGTCGTGAGAACACCGTCTTTAAGCCTTACCAGTGTTTCCGGCGACGTACTGATCACCTGGACATCATCGATCTGCATCATGACCATATACGGCGAAGGGTTGGTCGTCCTGAGGACCCGGTACGCGTTAAGGAGGCTGCCCCTGTATTCCGTTTCGAAGCGCCTGGAGACGACTGCCTGGAATATGTCGCCGTTCCTGATATATTCCTTTGCCTTTTCGACCATAGCACAGTATTCTTCTTTCGTGGTGTTGCAGGTGAAAACGGGCCTGATTGCCGCTGCTGCCTTCATGTTTCCGACTGTCCCGGCTTTATCTGTTGCTTCAGCACCCGTGCCTGCCCCGATTTTTCCATAAAGTTCTGCAGCACCAGAGGTTTCCGGATCCGGCGGAGCCTGTTCCTTTACCAGCCTGACCACATCTTCGATGTCGGACAGCGCCTTCCGATAGTTTTCATCTGCGTTGTCCGTGCGCATGTTCACAACGATGCTGATTTTCTGCTTAAGGTGGTCATAAGCGATTACCCTGTCGAACAGCATAACGTCAAAATCGTTGAATTCGCCCTGTCTGAATTTCAGGACCGATTCCGCATAACCGATCATCTCGTATGCGAAGTATCCGACAAATCCGCCGGCAAACGGCGGAATATCCGGCAGCGCAGGGGCACTGTACTGCGAAATGTAGTTTCTCAGCACCTCAAGAGGCTTCCGTGAATGCAGAGTTGTCCTTCGGGGCCGCACTGTCGTCCCGCCTGGAACACAGGATTCTTCGATGGTTATCTCGCCATTCCTGCACGTGATGCGCGCAATCGGATCGAAGCCCAGGAATGAATACCTGCCCCATTTTTCTCCTCCCTCGATGCTTTCAAGAAGGAAATACCTGCTGCTTGAGCGGGAGATCGTCCTCAGGACCGCGATCGGCGTCGTGATATCGGCATAGATCTCCCTGCAGACCGGAATGACGTCGTATTGCTTTGCAAGCCTTACGATTTCGCCGTATTCAGGTCTTACCACCAAAATCACCTCTTTCCCGACTTGATGATATGTATACCCAGTTTGTCTTACCGTGCATGTCTCCCGTTCTTTCGGGCGCACATATGCTCTCCCGTCCAATTCCGCCGTCCGGCAAAAGTGCAGAAAACAAAAAAGCTTTTGCCCCGAAAAGGGACAAAAGCTCAAGCTTCTGCGGTGCCACCCAAATTGACGCATGATGCGCCCACTCATTCATGCATACCATCATATGCATCCTGCTGATAACGGGTCGGACCCCCGTAAGCGCCTACTCTCCTAAGGTTTCGGGCTTCCCTCACAAGTCCATTCACAATGGTCCTGTAACCGCATTCCCATCACCAGCGGCTTTCTGGATACAGGAGATCACTGCTACTCGTCTTGCTCCTCGGTTTGGTAAAATATGTTGCGTATTTAGAGAAAATTATAGCAATGGACAAGTGCAGTTGTCAACGGTAAATTTCAAACCGGTGGAATTTTTTCAGCAAGGTGTCTGCTTGCGGCATACGGGCCGGCTGGCAGGACGGAATCCGGGGCAGATACGGATGCCAGGACAGGTGCAGATACAGGAACAGAAACGGGAAGCGGGACAGGAACTGTTACCGGGACAGATATCCTGCCTGCAGATGATACCGTTATGCCGGCTGCACTGATGCTGCCATTCACCGATCCCCAGCGAAATTTCCTCCTTCGCCAGGAATCCGGAACCTTCACCTGAACAACTGCATGAGCCAGTTAATGATCAGAAGGTCAAAAACCATGCCGAATATATATTGCCAGGTGAACACTATTATGAATATGAGCCTGCGGAACAACATGCCAAACCGGAATATGGAATTGATCCCCCTTGTCAGGATAGCCGCGCCCCATATCATAATAAGCATAAACAGCAGCACTGAAAGGTTCTGCAAAAGGGCAGAGCCGTCTTCGAAAACTTCCGGAGGAATCGCATAGTTAATGATGAGCTGCACCGGGATCACCAGGAAATGCAGTATTACGTATGCCTTCATCACCTTTATCACTGTGGGCTGCAGCGGAGGCTGCTGTTCTCCGCCTTCGATGCCGGTCTCCGAAATGAAACGCGCTTCTTTCCTCTTGAGGTATGCGGCGATATCAAAAAGCGGCACACTGACGAATATGACGTCTATAAAGCCCAGGAGCATCAGCACCAGGGCGGCCATGCCGGCGTTATAAACGATGTCTGGTGCCGACTTGCCCAAAAACAGCTCTTTTACTATGCCCTTCACATCAGGAAGCAGGAAATCGATCGCTCCTACGAGCACGATCCCGGCTATGAGCGTTGCCTTCCTGTCGGTCAGCCCTTCATAGAGCCTGGCCGGAAACAGCAATATGTCCAGCAATTTATTCTTCAGCTTATCCATAGTTACTCCTTTGACTCTGTGTATTTATAATGACACTTATTTGGCGCTTTTGGTTCCGGATACCATGCCGCTTTCTGATCCCCGGCATCGAAGTCTTTATCTAGCCTTTCCTTAACTGCATCCTGATTATTACATAACTCGCGGGCAATAAAATCAGCGATGCCCCAAGAAGCACCATTACCGGCAGCATCATCGCGGATGCGTCGGAAGGATCCAGCAGCAGGCCGTTCAGGGCGTTCAGCGCCCATCCCTGCGGCGTCAGCAGCGACAGTAGCCTTATCCTTTCGGGCATCTCGACGAAATTCCAGAAGCATCCTCCCATGAACCCCGTAAGCAGTGCTATCACGGGTGCGCCCGCCTGCAGCTGTGCCTGCGTCTTCAGTATCGATGAAAGGAACATGCTGATAGCGACGACAGCAAGCAGATATGACAGCAGCGCGATGTAGGACAGGACGCCGTTGAACAATACGATGCCGAAAAACAGCTTCAGGATCGCGCCAAACATCACGACCTGCAGTATGCCTGCCGCAAAAAGCGCCAGGATGCTGCCCCCGAAAGATACGGCCACCGCTCCGTGACCGGCGCTCAGCCTCTTTATGGTGCCGTTGGTCCTTTCCTCCACAAGCCAGCCGCTTCCGAACAGCATGAAGAACATTATGAATGCAGTGATCAGCCCGGCGGATGATGCTGTCGCAGCCGGCATCGAAACCCTGTCGACGGATTCGGCGGCTGTCCCTCTTAGTTCTCTGTAGTCTATGGTCATCAGCGGTTCCGGCTCCCAGAAAGAATCGGAGTACGCGATCACCTCGTCCCTGAAACCGCTTCCCATGTCTATCCCAAGTTCGTCGTACTTGCTCGTCACACTGTTGGCGGCCATATTGTTCATTATCAGCCTGAACGCTTCGCCCGCCACGACCTCCCTGACAAAACCGGCCGAATATGACGACGGCGAGCTGTGCATTTCTATCAGCCCTTCGCTTTCTCCGCGCTCCAGGGCTTCTTCGAACCCCGGCTTTATGATATAGACCTGTTCTACCTGGCTGTTCTCCAGCATCTTCTCTGCTTCTTCCCTGCCGGCGAGGATAAGGCTGATGCCTTCCTTGCCTTTCAGCCGGTCAGTCAGCAACTGCGAGCTGCTGCTCATGTCCTCATCCACGACGGCGACAGGTATGGTATTCAGCTTCTCATACCTTAGCGCGTATCCCGCCGCAACCGTTATCAGCATCGGGATGATTATCATCGCAGCGAAGAAAAGCTTGTCCGCCAGCATCATTTTCAGCTTGTAGAACGTAACTGACAAAAGCCTTATCTTGCCTCCCTCCTTCCGGCCAACCTCAGTATGAGGGCAGAAGCTGCGAACAGGACCAGGCCCATCACGGCAAGCACCAGGGCATGTGTGCCGGTATCCGTGACGTTGCTGCCCGAAAACAGGACCATGAACCCGTCCATTGCCCACCTGTTTATCGTGAACACACTGATCCTGCGGATGCCTTCAGGCATCGAAGTAAGCGGGTATATGCTCCCGCCCAGCACAGCCATCAGCAGTATGCCAAGATTCCCAATGATATCGGCCGAAGCCGGCGTCGGCGAAACAGCCGCCGTAAACACCGACCAAGCGCTGACTGCGAGGATGATACCCCCAAACAGTATCAGTACATCCTTTACCGGCGCTCCCCAGTAATTGTTGAAAATTTTCGAAGTCAAAAGTATTATGACGCCAAACTGGACCACAAGCAGCATAATGGAAACCAGCAGCTTTGAGAGGACCACCTTCCACATCCTTACCGGCGCTGCAGCAAGTCTTGATGTGATGCCGCCTGTCCGCTCGGTCACGAGCATCTTCATCCCCGGCATGCCGGCAAACATCATGAAAACGACAATCAGGGCTGCGGTGAAATACTCAGCGGGTGTGACGCTGTAATCTCCTGCAGCTTTCTCGGATTCGAATATGGATGTCCTAGCAAGCGCAGCAAGTATGTAATCCATGACGGCTTCGTTGAACCTTGCGTCCTTTTCATCGTAGGAAAGCCCTGCTTCTGTGTCATAATGCCAGATGGTGTTTATCGCGCCCTGTGCCGCCGTCACGAGGTTAGCTGCGCTCTGGACCGTGTTTTTCACTATATATGCCTGGAGAGGCATCGCCCCGTTGCTGATAACGGTGACCGGCTTGTTCTCCCCCATCGAAACGCTGTTGGTGAAATCCTCCGGGATGATTATCACGCCGCCGACCTCCTTGTCGGCCAGGCTCTGCAGCGCCTCTTCCTCGTCCATTCTGAGAACTTCACTGAATATGCTTATCTCCTCGACCTGGTTGATGAGCATCCTCGTCTGCGTCGTATTCTCCTTGTCCACCAGTGCTATCGGGAATGGCTCTATGAAGCTGCTCTCTTCCAGGTACGGCGACAGTGCATAGGTGAAAAAGGATATGAAGAACACAGGGGTAATGAGCAGCAGAATGCATGCCTTCCAGTCCCTGAGGAAAAGCCTGATGTCATTTTTGAGGAGCGCTATAAATGAAGTCATATCGGCTATCAGACCCCCGTAAATCGTCCCGGCCTGTCGTCAGTCCGGCTGATCCGCGTATATCATTACCTCACCAGCCCAGCAGCGCATCGAATATATACTTGTTGTTGAGGTAGAACGTCCCGAAAGACGCCATTATTTCAAACCCAAGCTTATCGATGTCTGAATCGGAAGCGGCGTACAGGTCCATTACCGCCTCTTTGCTGAAATCCGGCAGCGAAAATTCATCTATGCCGAAAACGTCTTCGTCCGCAATGCTCATTGAGGCGGAAAGACCGCTGATCCCGAGGAACGGCAGATCCGCATCCACTTTTATCCCGGTGGTGCTGTTGGTCTTGTTCTGCTTTTTGTTGTCCCAGGACGTGTTTTCGATGTAAGCGCTTATGCTCCCTTCTATCGCACCGGATATATCAGCTTCAGCAGTGATGCTGCTGATCCGTTTCTGCGTCCTGCCATCGATTTTGTCGGAAATGCCGATACCGATATCGATCCGGGTCATCTCACCAGCCTCTGTGATAGAATAGCTTATATCTATATTCCCTTCTTTCAGGGATTCATTGGCCCCATTCATCACGGAATCAACAGACAGTTCGGTCACTCTCTTTTCATTGGCCGTGTTGTCCTGTTCATATTCCGTAAGGGTCAGCCTGACAGAACTGTGCCCGTTAAAGCCGCTGCCTGTCTGTATATCCACTTTGAACGAATCGCCGCCTGCAGTATTGAGAAAGTCCAGGCTGACTCTCCTTTGGACGATGTCTCCGTTCCTGTCCAGCATAACGTGCATTCTGAAACCGTTTCTCAGCCGGTAGGATCCCGCGGTCTTCTTCAGTGCTTCACTGAGCTTTTCCACATCCTTGCGGACATTGAGTCTTGTCAGTATCTCTTTTTCATAATCGCTCAGCAGCACTGTCCCGGATCCATCCAGGTAGCTGAACAGCCTGAACAGTCCTGCATCGTCAAGCAGTTCGGAAATACCGGCAAAATTGCCGTAAGTAAAGGTCAGCAGGGCGTCGTCATCGGCTGCGGCCGACAGAAGTTCTTTCAGCAGCGATGTCGCCTTCTCCTCGTCAAGCGTGACGAGTATCTTTCTGCCCTCAATGTCATGGCCGCCTATGTTCTCGACGCCCGTACCGTTATCAGTGACCGTATCATCAGTTAGGTATCCCGCCCAGATATCGGCAAGCCTGTCTGCAGATTCTTTGAAAGCTTTGCTGTCAAAGCAAATGTTCGCCGCGATTGCCCTGCCGCTAACGAGCCTCAGCGGTTTGACCGGTATCGAGAACCTGTCGTAAAGGCCTTCAAGGTCATCCCGACGCACGCTGAAATACCTGTCAGGCAGGAAATCCGGGATCGAAAGCCATATTGTCTGAGGATCGGAATACAGCCGGGCATTCAGGAAAGGCGCCCTTTCAAGGAGCAGATTAGCTTCCGTGTCCGAGATCCCCATGGCCGGGTCCGTCCTGGTTTTGACGATCAGCTTCGATTTGCCCAATATGTCCGTAACCGCACCTGCATCGCTGAACCCGAATGATTCGAGCCCGCCGGAGACTTTCAGGGAAAGTTCCGTCCTGCTGCTGTACCGCTGTTCCATATACGGCTGGTATATGCTTTTCAGCGAGGTATATCTCTCTTCTATATCATTGACAAATTCTGCGAATCTCTTCTTTTCCGCTTCCAGGTACAGTTCCGCCGTGCTTTTACGGGACAGTACCAGCCATACGCAATAGATGAGCGCGGCGACGAGTACGATTATTGCCGCGGCAATAATCATTTTTCTCGTACCTTTACTCATTGTCATCACTCCCTGCCTTATCCTGCATTTGAACCTGCCAGTTTCAGCATCACAGTTTCCAGGTCATCTGCTGCGCTGGACTTTTTCAGTTCATCGGGCGATCCCATTGCGAGAATCCTGCCCTTGGCCATGATGGCTATTCTGTCACAAAGTGTTTCCAGTTCATCGACGTAGTGGCTGGTGAATATGATGGTCCTGCCTTCCTTTTTCAGCGCGGAAAGCGCTTCCAGTATAAAGCTGCGGGACTGGATATCTACGCCGACTGTCGGCTCGTCCATCAGCAGCACCTTTGGATGGTGCATCAGCGATACGGCGATGTTCAGCCTTCTCTTCATGCCGCCGGAATAATGCGACACCCTGTCTTTTATCCTGTCCCCGAGCCTGACGACCTCGATAGCCTCTTCGATCCTTTCCTTCTTAAGTTTTCCGCGGAGACCGTATATGCCCGCCCAGAAATCCAGGTTGTCCCTGCCGGAAAGCATCGGGTACAGGGCGATGTCCTGCGGCACATAGCCTATCTCGCCCTTCACTTTGTCGGGCTGCTCACGTACGCTGTATCCGTTAACCATGATGTCGCCCGAAGTCGGCTTCAGGATCGTCGCAAGTATCGACAGGAACGTGGATTTGCCAGCCCCGTTGGGACCGAACAGGCCGAATATCTCGCCCTTTCCGATCCCGAAGGAAAGATCCTGCAACGCAGTGTTCCTTCCGTATTTTTTCGTAAGGTTCCTTACCTCAACTGCTATATTTTCCGAAACAGCATTATTTCCCATAGCCTCATCGCCTCGATCCGGTTGACTGCCATCCCGCTGGGACCCGCTGCCTGTGCGCTGTCACGTTGCAGATACCGCCACAATACGGGATACATTGCATATCAGACATTATTTTACCATA
>JAKOPX010000183.1 GCA_029778665.1 Bacillota bacterium
CCAGGTGTTCCTCGAACCTTTCGGGTGTTATCACCGAGCTGCTGGTCACTTCGTTATCGATGTGGTGGTACATAAGTATAGGGACATTGCAGGTGTATCGCCCGGTATCGATAAGCCCTGCGGACTTGCCACCGTCGCCGGAGGGGCCTTCCGCACCGGCTCTTCCGAAATACACGGCCAGGTGCTCATCTATGTTTTCAGCTGTGACATACCTGCCGAAATCCTCCGGGATATATATGCTTTCATCCCCGAATATCCTGGCCAGCGCCATGTCCCCCACCGCATTCCTGAAATGGTACGGGTCGTAGAAGTATCTTGGCTCAAAGCTGACAGAATTATATCCGGAAAAATCCCAGAACGGGGTTATCTGTGACAGCCGGATGAGGAATTCCCTGAGCTGTGCCTTGTCATATATGTCCATTTCCGTATGATATATCGGGGATATTATCAGCATGAACGAAACGCCTTTTTCTTCACACATGGCCCTGATGCGGCTTATCGAGGCCAGACAGTCTTCCATGGCGTTGAGTGATTCCTTTTTTAAAACTGTTTTAAAGTTCGGGTAGGCTGCAAGATACTGTTCAAGGCTGCTGATCCTTTCCACATCCCTGACGGACTTGTCGTAAACTCCCGTTTCCGGTATGAACACGTCGTTCTCATTGACCAGGTACCCGTCCCTGAGCTTTGCCGCTATCTTGCTGACGGCGTAGGAGGGATTTGCAAAAAGGTATTTGCAGTAGAACAGCAGCAGCGATGAGCCGTCCACTTTCGCATGGAGATTGGCTTTCATACTGTCCGCCTCTGTATCGTACCTCACCGTTTCCTCAAGTCCCATGTTTACTATGATGTTTTTGGGCGAATAGTTTTCAAGCACATACCTGGCGGTCATCTCGATATCGTACATGTCACCGCCGTACATCAGCATGTTGTAGAACCTGGCGCCTCCATAGTATTTGTTGAGCGCTTCGGTGGAGTACGAACTTGTTTTTGAACAGCCGATTATATAAGAATCGTATTTTTCGTGATTCCTGTCCAGATACGCTATTTTAGCGACTCTCGGGTTTTGTGTCATGTTATAGGCATACCAGTCGAAAACCACATCGCCGAAAATGCCGAAAGGGTCCACCAGTGCATTGAATCCGGCTACAAGTGCACCGACCGAGATAACGGTCAATATGAAAATCGTGATCCATTTCCTGAAGCTCATCGCCTTCATCCTTGCTTCTCCTGTATCTGATCCGATCGTGCCGTCTTATCCGTTCGCAGTCATCCGATCCGTCTTTCAGCATGGAACCGGACGTCCCGTACCCTCAGCCTTCCGCCCTTCAGAACTGGAAGTACAGGAAGCTGGACACCCTGCCCATGAAAAACAGCGACACGGTAAACAACGCTCCTGCAAAAACTGCATGATACCATCTTGGCCTGAACTCCGAAAACATCTCCCGTGTATTCGGCGCAAAGAAGCAGATGCACGCACCTGCAACGACCAGGATCGTCTCATGCAGGTTTTCCCTGACGTAATCCAGGCCAAGCCTCATGAAATCGCTGAAGCCGGCCAGCGCAGGCCTGATATCGAACATGGTCCTGTAGATGTTGAATGCCTGCGTCATGCCATTTGCGTCGAACAGCACCCTCGTGACAAGGACAAAGAAAAATGTGAGTGCCCATGCCAGCGGGAATGGCAGCTTCTTCCTCCTGAGCGTCATGATGTTGGCAATGCTGACCAGAATGCCGTTCGCGACGCCCCAGAACACGTAATGCCAGCTTGCCCCGTGCCACAGGCCTGACACGATAAACGTGGCCATAGTGGCAAGCACCAGTTTCAGAACTCCGTCACCGAACCTGAAGATCCTTCTGAATATATAATCATAAAAGAAATTTGAAACCGTTATATTCCATCTCCTCCAGAAGTCCGCGAAATTCCGCGCCTTGTACGGAGAGTCGAAGTTATCGGGGAGCTTTATGTTGAAGAACATCCCCAGGCCCAGTGCCATATCTATATAGCCTGAAAAATCGAAGTAGTATGCAAACGTATATGCAAAGACCGCTCCCCAGGCCTCAAAGAAGTTCCCGTTTCCCATGACATTGTAAAAATGCTGAGCGTGGCTGATCAGCGGGTCGGCTATAAGTATCTTCTTGGCACAGCCAATCGAGAAATACATGATACCTTTAATAATGTTTGATGTATCGATCCGCCTTGCACTCTCGGACCGGATCTGCCCGATCATGTAATCATGGCGGACTATCGGCCCTACGATCAGCTGCGGGAAGAATGTCACGAATACCGCAAACTCAAGGAACGTGCTGTCTTCGCTCTCGCCCCTGTAAGTGTCAATGACGTGGGCTAGTATCTGGAACGTATAGAAAGATATGCCGATAGGCAGCACGATATCCCGCAGGATATAGCCCGTCCCGAATACATAGTTCACATTACTCAGGAAAAAATTCAGGTATTTGAAATAGAAAAGCAGGCCAAGGTTCTCCAGTACCGACAATGCAAGCAGCATTTTCGGCAATACCGGTCTGCCCCGGTTTTTCCTGAGCAGACTGACTATGAAATAATTGAAAACCACCGTTCCGGCCAGCAGGGGCAGGAACAGGATGTTCCCCCAGGCATAGAAAAAGAGGGATGCAGCAACGAGCCATATTTTTGCCGGCCTGTCACCTGCAAATCTCTGCAGCAGGAAATATGCCGTGAAAACTATAGGCAAAAAAGCAAAAATAAATGTGTATGATGAAAAAATCATATGTATATCCCTTCAAAATGCGCAGGCTGCCGGGCTGGTCCAAAACCCGGAACGCTGTAATTCTAACATATTATGCATGGTTCATCAACCGGCTCGCTTTGCGCGGTCTGCAGGACATGGCCGATCTCACTTTCCGTTGTCTTTTCCCTGTTTCCTGTTCCATAAACCTCCGAACATCAGGGCCATGACGATCAACATCATTATGATGTACACGGATGG
>JAKOPX010000184.1 GCA_029778665.1 Bacillota bacterium
CCACGATGGCGATCCTTTGTCCCGGTCTGACCGTGAGATCCAGGTTTTTGATCAGTTCGACATCCGGGCTGTATGAAAAATCCACGTCCCTGAAACTGACGCTCCCGTCCGCTTCAGTCAGTTCGACGGCACCGGGCGCGTCAGGCGTTTCGGGTTCCTGGTCGATGATTTCGAATACCCTGGCAGCAGATGCAAATGCGCCCTGGAGTTCCGTCACCACGCCCGATATTTCGTTGAACGGTTTCGTATACTGGTTCGCATAGCTCAGAACGGCAGAAAGCTGACCGACGGAAATCCTGCCGCTGATGGCAAGCAGGGCCCCCGCGATCCCCGCGGAAGTAAATACGAGTCCATTCACGAACCGCGTGGCAGGATTTGTCGTGGATGAGAAAAATGTCGCACTCAGGCCGTGCTTCTGCAGGCGGGCGTTGATCTCCTCAAACCGTGCCTGGGCTTCCTTTTCATAGCCAAATGCCTTGACGACCTTCTGGTTCGAGATCATCTCCTCCACCAGCGACGTCAGTTCTCCCCTTGTTTCGGACTGCAGCCTGAACATGCTGTAGGTGCGCTTCGCTATAAAGCTGGCGACGAACAGCGAAAGGGGCGTAAGTACGACAACTATGGCCGTTATCCTCGAATCGATCGAAAACATGAAGCCAATGGTGCCGGCAATAGTGATCACGCCGCTGAAAAGCTGGGTAAATCCCATCAGAAGGCCGTCCGAAACCTGGTCCACATCCGTGATCACCCTGCTGAGGATATCACCATGCTGGTTGGAATCTATGAACTTGAGAGGAACGTTGTGCAGGCGTTCGAAAGCCTTTATCCGCATATCCCTGGCGGTATTATACGCAGCCCTGTTGTTGCAAAGCCCCATGAGCCACTGGGATATCGCTGCAACAATGATTACTGCGCCCAAACGCGTCACGATGGGGACGAGCCCCTGGAAATCTACGTTCCCTTCAGCCAGGATAAGGTCGACTCCCTTTCCGACCAGAACGGGGGCGTAAAGCGCGGCTGCCACATGCACGACCGCCAGTGCCAGCGACAGGCCCAGGTAAACGATATATGGCCTTGTGAATTGAAGGATGCGCTTGATAATGCGGCCGTTGTCCCCGCTCAATCCGTCCTCACCCCTTCTTTCGGGAGCTGCGACAGGCAGATCTCCCTGTAAACCCCGCAGGATGCGAGCAGTTCTTCGTGCGTTCCGATACCGGCCATCCGTCCGTCATCGAGTACGATTATCCTGTCCGCATGTTTTATTGACGATACCCTTTGTGAAACTACGAAAACAGTCATGCCCCTGGTTTTGGCCAGGGACGCGACGGCCTTCCTCAGCCTGGCTTCGGTGGCAAAATCCAGCGCAGACGAGCTGTCATCAAGGATCAGCACCTGTGGATCCGCCACAAGGGCCCGTGCTATCGTAAGTCGCTGTTTCTGCCCTCCCGAGAGGTTTTTCCCGCCTTCCATGATCATAGTGTCAAGGCCGTCCGGCATGGTATCGACAAACTCCCTTGCCTGGGCGATCTCCAGTGCCCTGTATATCTCTTCGTCGGCCGCTTCCTTTTTGCCCCACTGCATGTTCTGCCTGACGGTCCCCCTGAAAAGGGCAGCTTTCTGAGGCACTACGGCCACCTTTTTCCTGAGTTCGGAGAAAGGATAGTCCTTCACATTTGCCCCGTCAACCAGGATCTCCCCTTCGTCCGCATCATAAAACCTCGGTATCAGGCTGACCAGCGTCGTTTTGCCCGACCCGGTGCCGCCGATGATCCCGACGGTCTCACCGCTTTCTGCGCGGAAGGAAATATTCGTAAGGGCCATTTCGCCGGACCGGCTGTATGAAAATGAAACATTCCTGAATTCGACTTTCGGGACGCCGGATGATCCCGGGATATCCGAAAACTCCGGGAAACCAGGCGGCATGATGGCCCCTGCCGGTCCCCTCGTCTCCAGCGGTTCCTCCGTCTCCGGCTGTTCCGGCGCATCGGAACTAATACCCGGTATCACGGTGCCGCCTTCCGTCATCGAAGGTTTTACAGCGAAGACTTCGCTGATCCTGGCAGCCGAGGCGGAAGCCCTCGTTATCGAGATGACCAGGTTCGACAGTGCAAGCAGCGCCAGGAGGATCTGCGACATGTAATTGATCAGCGCAATGACCTCGCCCTGCGAAATATCACCGTGATACACGGTGATGCCGCCAAACCACAGGACTGCAGCTATCCCGGCGTTCAGGACAAGCCAGGTCGCCGGG
>JAKOPX010000185.1 GCA_029778665.1 Bacillota bacterium
AGCCGCCGAAGAGATGGCCGGCGGGAAAGCTGCCGAAGAGACGGTCGACGGGGAAACATCTGCCGAAGGAAAGACCGGCGGAGAAACCCCCGACAGGGAAAAGACAGGCGGGAACAGGAAGATAAGCGAAGCCCTGGACTGGTTCCTTCACGTTGCTGTCGCTGTGATCGTCAGCCTGCTTTTCGTAACGTTCGTGGCACAGAGGACGATAGTCCATGATATATCGATGGAACCGACGCTGAAAGACGGCGACAACCTGCTGGTTGAAAAACTAAGTCCGCGGTTCGGCTGGCTCAAAAGAGGGGACATCATTGTATTCAGGTTCCCCGGGGAGAAGAGGCAGCTCATTAAGAGGCTCGTAGCAATAGAAGGAGACAGGGTACAGGTCATAGATGGCAAATTGTATGTAAACGGGGAACTGTCGCTGATCGGTCTGCCTGAGGAGCCGGTAACTCCGCAGGGAGATCTGCCCGAATATACGGATCTTACGGTTCCTGAAGGCATGGTCTATATACTGGGGGATAACAGGCTGCACAGCCTGGACAGCACTGATTTTGGCCCGATCGACGTTAGTTGGATAACCGGGCGTGCCATTTTCCGTTTCTTCCCTTTTGGCAGGTTTGGCACGATAGATTAAGTATCAGGCTGCGTGGGTCATTCCTTCGGCCTGATGGACATGGTTTCGGGCTAGTATTCGTGTATTTTGGGAGATCAGATGAGCAGGCTTTATCATATGGGCCTGGATGTAGGCTCCACAACGGTTAAACTCGTTGTGATGGATGGAAATGACAATATACGGTACAGCAAGTATCAGAGGCACTTTTCCGATATAAGGAAAACTATCTTTGAGCTTGTTGATGAAACCTGTGCGATATTTGACGGTGATGACCTGACGGTGACGCTGACAGGTTCCGGGGGTATTGCGGTTTCCCAGTGGCTGGGACTTCCCTTCGAACAGGAAGTGGTCGCGGCCGCCGGCGCTGTCGGGAGATTTATCCCGCAGACTGATGTGGCCATCGAGCTTGGCGGTGAAGACGCGAAGATCACGTTCTTCAGGGGCGGGATAGAGCAGCGGATGAACGGTACATGCGCCGGCGGCACCGGGGCGTTCATCGACCAGATGGCTTCGCTGCTCGAGACTGATGCCTCCGGGCTCAATGAACTTGCAGCAAGACACAGGATCATCTATCCCATCGCTGCAAGATGCGGCGTTTTTGCGAAGAGCGACATTCAGCCGCTGCTAAATGAAGGAGCGGCAAAAGAGGATATCGCCGCATCTGTATTCCAGTCTGTCGTAAACCAGACCATAAGCGGACTTGCGTGCGGAAGGCCGATCAGGGGGAATGTGGCCTTTCTCGGCGGTCCTCTGTATTTTCTTTCAGAGCTCAGGAAAAGGTTCATAGAGACACTCGGGCTTGGCGATGACCAGGTGATATTCCCGGAGAATTCGCAACTGTTCGTTGCCATGGGCGCCGCGCTGGCTTCGAAAAAATCGAAGCCCATGAGTTTCAGGGTATTGCGCGGGAAGCTCGATGCCATCGATACGTTCTCGGCTCAGGAAATCGAAAGGCTCCGGCCGCTTTTCAGGGACGAAACAGAACTCGCTGAGTTCAAACGCAGGCATTCGAGGCATAAAGTCGCAAGGAAGGATCTGGCGTCCCATCGCGGACCGTGCTACCTTGGGATCGACGCCGGCTCGACAACGACGAAGCTGGCCCTGATCGATCCTGACGGTGCGTTGTTGTACAGCCATTATGGCAGCAACAAGGGCAGCCCTTTGAAATCAGTCATTAAGGAATTGAAGAACCTCTATTCCAGGATGCCTGAAGGCGCCTGGATCTCGAATTCGGTCGTCACAGGCTACGGGGAAGGCCTGGTCAGGGCAGCTTTGCGCGTGGACCTGGGAGAGATCGAAACGATAGCCCATTACAAGGCGGCCGAGCATTTCCTGCCGGGGGTGGAGTTCATCCTCGACATCGGCGGCCAGGACATGAAGTGCATGAAAGTCAGGAACGGCGTCATCGAAAACATCATGCTCAACGAGGCATGCTCGTCCGGATGCGGTTCCTTCATTGAAACATTCGCAAATTCGCTAAACATGAGCGTCGAGGAATTTGCCGGAGAGGCGCTGCTGGCGCAGAACCCGGTGGACCTGGGCTCCAGGTGCACTGTCTTCATAAATTCCAGGGTCAAGCAGGCCCAGAAGGAAGGCGCCACTGTGGGCGATATCTCGGCGGGCCTGTCCTATTCCGTTATCAAAAATGCGCTGATGAAGGTCATAAGGATAAAGGATCCCAGGGAAATCGGCAGGAAGGTCATCGTACAGGGCGGTACCTTCTATAACCTTGCGGTGCTGAGAAGCTTCGAACTGATTTCCGGAACAGAAGCTGTGAGGCCTGATATTGCCGGTATCATGGGCGCATACGGCGCCGCGCTGATAGCCCGCGAACGGTCTTCGGAAGGGCAGCGTAGTACCATTATGGGCTCTTGTGAACTGGAAAATTTTGAGACCGGGATAGCTATGGAGCGATGCGGGAAGTGCAGCAACAACTGCCTGCTGACCATCAACAGGTTCACCGACGGAAGGGTATTTGTTTCAGGAAACCGCTGCGAGAGAGGCGCAGGCGGCGAAGTGACTAAAAATGACATACCGGACCTTTTCGATTTCAAATACAGGCTGCTGACTTCATATAAGCCGCTGAGCGAGAAAGAAGCGGTGCGCGGCGTCATTGGCATACCGCGTGTGCTGAACATGTACGAGAACTATCCCTTCTGGCATACTTTCTTTACCGAACTGAAGTTTAGGGTCGTGGTTTCGCCGCGTTCATCCAGGAAAGTATATGAAATGGGAATAGAGACTATGCCGTCCGAGTCGGTCTGCTACCCTGCCAAGCTGGCACACGGGCATATAATGAGCCTCGTCAGCATGGGCGTCAAAAACATATTCTACCCGTGCATACCTTATGAAAGGAAAGAGGACGAAAAAGCCGACAACTGCTATAACTGCCCCATCGTAACGTCCTATTCGGAAGTCATAAAAGCGAACATGGATGTTCTGAGGGAGAAAGGCATCAACTATATAAACCCGTTCCTGCCGTATTTCGATAAGCGTGGCCTTGCTGAAAGACTGTATGAGGAACTGAAGGGGTTCGGACTCACGAAGAAGGAAGTGGAGACGGCAGTGGAAAAGGCCTGGGCTGAGGATGAGCGGGTCAAGGCAGCTATAAGGGAAAAAGGCGCTGAGGTGCTTGCATGGCTCGAAAAGACGGGACGCAAAGGCATCGTGCTTGCCGGAAGGCCTTACCATATAGATCCGGAGATCAACCACGGCATCCCGAACCTGATCGCTGATCTGGGAATGGCGGTCCTGACGGAGGATTCCGTCGCACATATGGCGGAAACGGCGCGTCCCCTGCGCGTGGTCGACCAGTGGATGTACCACACGAGGCTATATGCGGCTGCGACTTTCGTAGGGACCAGGGACGACCTGGAGCTTGTGCAGCTCAACTCTTTCGGCTGCGGACTCGATGCCGTGACGACGGACCAGGTACAGGAGATACTGCAGGCGGCCGGCAAGATATATACGGTACTAAAAATAGATGAGATAAGCAACCTCGGCGCTGCAAGGATCAGGCTGCGTTCACTCAAGGCGGCAATGGAAGAGAGGAGCAGGAGCGGTTACAGCCGCAGGGCTGAGAAATACAGCTTCAGGAAGGTGCCGTTTACCGGGGAGATGCGCAAACGCCACACC
>JAKOPX010000186.1 GCA_029778665.1 Bacillota bacterium
GGAGAACATAAACCTTGTAATCAAGCTGGAACTCTGGAAAGAGGGCAAGATGTACGACCGACTTGGCCTGGAGGACCATTATACCGATATACTCGGTATTTCTGTGCCGTCCCTGGTCATACCGGTCCGCCCCGGCAGGAACCTGGCCATCATCGTGGAGGTAGCGGCAATGAACCACAGGCAGAAGAAGATGGGATACAACGCGGCGAAGTTATTGAGCGAGCGTTTCTTCAAATTCGACTTCGACGACTGAAAATTTGAAGACTAAAACGCCCGACGGCCGGGCTTCCAGAGCGGAAGCCGGGTGCGGCGGCCGCAGGTACACGGCAGGAACAGGGCGCGCCGGCTGATGTTACAGCCGCGATCTGACCGACAGGGTCATGACGGTTTCAGCTTTAACAGCACACGCATTTTGATGCATCAGAATGCACGTTACATAAGAAAACAGGAGGAATCATATTTTGAAACTGGTCGCAGACACACATACACACACGATTTCGAGCGGACACGCATACAGCACCATTACAGAGAATGCTGCCCATGCGAAGATCAACGGGATGGAAGCCATAGCGATGACCGATCACGGGCCTGCATTGAGGGGAGCTTCCACCGAAGTGCATTTTATGAATCTTGGCGTGATACCTGAATACATAGACGGCGTGAGGATATTCAGGGGGGCCGAGACTGATATAATGGACTTTACAGGGACCCTCGACATCCCGGACAAGATACTTTCGAGGCTGGAATTCGTGATTGCGAGCTACCATGACATCGTGATCGCGCCCGGCAGCATCGAAGAGAACACGGAGGGCATGATAAACGCGCTTAAGAATCCGTTTGTCGACGCAGTCGCCCATCCTGGGAACCCTGTGTTCCAGGTCGACATAGAGAGGGTCGTGAAGGCCGCGCTGGAATACGGGAAACTGATAGAGATCAACAACGGCTCTTTCAGGGTGAGAAAAGGCTCTTTCGAGAATTGCCTCGAGTTCGTAAGGAAATGCAAAAAATACGGTGTCAGTGTCACCTGCGGCACCGATGCTCATATATGTTATGATATAGGGAAATTCAGCAAAGTACTTGAGATACTCGAAGAAGGTCAGATGCCTGAAGAACTGGTGCTGTGCACATCCCTGGAAAAGGTGGAGGATTTCGTAAGAAAGAGGAAAGCCGCCA
>JAKOPX010000187.1 GCA_029778665.1 Bacillota bacterium
AACCCACATCTGACCTCCTGCTCCCATAAGCGGGCCGAAACACCGCCTGCGGGATACCGGATTTTGTGCTGCATTTTCAGGCTTTGCTGTGCAAACTTCACAGCATAAGTATCACTTTGTTTACTTTACTGCTCCGATTTCGATTTGTCAATACTTAAGCAGTACCCGGCTATGCAAGCAGCATGTCCCTTAACATGCAAATCCCCGGTTTTGCTATACAGGCTTCAGGATGGATATCCCGAGGTCTACCGTACGCTCTTCCCCGAGGAAATTGAGTCTGACCTTCGCTCTTTGTTTCCGATGGTCTATGCTCTTTATAATACCCTCGAGAGAAAACAGAGGGCCGTCGATCACCCGGACGACGCCGTTTTCCACGAAAACATCAGAAAAGCCGATTTCTTCGCTGTTGCACATGAGCTTCGACAGCACGGCCATCTCGTCCGGATCTATTTTTGCAGGCTGGTTGCCTGTCTTAAGCAACTTAAGCACATCAGGTATGTTCTTCAGGCGGTAGTACGTATCAATACCGATCTCGCCGTTGATCAGTACGTAGCCCGGAAACAGCGGCCGTTTCTCGATCCTCCAGACTCCGCCTCTCCTGATACGGAGCAACCTTTTAGGCACCACCACCGTATAACCGTCCTGCAGCCTGTATTTTATGCGTTCCTTCGCTTTTTCTTCCGTACCGGTAACAACGAATACGCTGTACCACTGATCCGGCTTCAGATCCAGATACATCTGCATTACCTACCCTGGCAGTACCTAGTGTCAATATCCATATTATAACAAGAAAGGTATAAAGTCAATGTCACATTTTCCAGAAAACGTCTTGAATGTCGGATTTTTATACACTATACTAATTCATCGATGATCCTGTTTACGACTACGCGTAAAATGGCAACGGCCGGCACCGCCAGAAGCATGCCCGGGATGCCGAAAAATTCGCCTCCGGCCAGCACTGCGAAAATCGTTGCGACGGGATGCAGGCCCAGCCTTTCTTCCATCATCCTTGGAGAGATGAAATTGTTGTCTATCTGCTGTACGATTATGAAAACCGCCGCCGTCCACACAGCCTTCATCGGCGAAATCGTCAGAGCGACGGCAACGGCGGGTATGGCGCCGATATACGGCCCGAAATACGGG
>JAKOPX010000188.1 GCA_029778665.1 Bacillota bacterium
CGACGATGAGTTCCCTGACCCTCTGGAATATGTCCCCTATGTCGCTCAGTGTCGTTTCCGTTATTTCAAGCCATGACCTGGCATCCTTCAGGTTCCGCTGGTACTGCTGTATCTCCGCCACATCGGTGCGGAGCTTCAGTGCCCTTGCAGCAACTACCGGGTCATCGGAAGGCACCTGTATCTTTTTCCCCGTGGCAAGCTGCGCCTGCAGCTTATCCATCCTTGTCAGGTTGTTCCCGATATATTTGATCATATTATTGATAAGCATGTTGTTGGTTATCCGCATGATGTTAACCTCCCCAAGCGTATCGCAGAACATCACACAAACAGTTTATTGATCAGTGTTTCATATATTTCGGAAATCGTCTGTATCATCTTTGCAGCAGCATTGTACGCATGCTGGAACCTCACGAGGTTCGTGATCTCCTCGTCAATGGAAACGCCGGAATAGGAAAGCCGCCTGTTTACTATCTGGTCGACGACCGTCTTCTGGTTGGCACTGTAATTGCCGGCCTGCTGCGAATCCACTCCCATAATCGTAACAATGGATTTCATGAAGTCTTCCGGCGCCCCCTCTGGAAACATGTCCGTATTCCTTCTCAGCGCAAGCAGTGCATTCAGCACATTGATATTCCCGGCTTCGCCCAGTCCATCCGATACTGCGATCAGGTTGTAGTCATTGAGTATATCGGCACTGACTGAAAAATTCTTTGCCGTGATTTTCTCATATGCGTCGTATATGCCTTCAAGACCTGAAGCATTCTTGAGAAACTCGGAAGTCGACATCGGCTGCCTGCCTTCGCCGGTCATGGTGAAAAAGCGGATGCCTGTCTGGCTCGAGTTATAACCGTAGCCTGAAGCATGTCCTGTGCCGAATTCGTCGGCGTCAAACGCCTTGTCACCGTCCAGGTCGATATATCCTTCGTTGAACGCTCGGGCAAAGACCCGTACGAATTCATTGAGCTTCTTAATGTAGTATGGTATTCCCTTGTAATTGGGAGATACAAGGCCGTTGTCAGGATTCACGCTGCCTTCGTTCCCGTCGCGGAGATCCAGCAGGCCTCTCAGTTCTCCGCCTTTTACAGTGAGCTTGTTGCCGTCGGCCCACCTTATTTCGTAAAGGCCCGGAATGTCCTCCCTGTTGACCTTATGATCGGCATCCCTTTGCTCCAGGGCCAGCGTACTTACGGTGAAATGGTCTACGAGGGCTTTCCCGCTGACGGTGATGACAAAATGCTTGTCCTCCTTTCCGTCGGGAGTGTACCCTACGACAACCTCGTATGCTTCAATGTTGATGAGCTTCGAAAGCTTATCCACAAGGACAGTGCGCTGGTCCCTCATGTCATTGGCTGCGTTGCCGCTGAGTTCGGTTATGTATATCTGCCTGTTAAGCTGCTGTATCTGGACAGCCAGTGAGTTGATCTCCTCGACTTTCGTCTGTATCCTGTAGTTTATATCATACTGCATTTCTTCAAGGCTCGTCGCCAGGTTGTTGAAAAACCTGGTAAGCGTGACGGCGTTCTGCCTTACAAGTGACCTGACAGCTGCGCTGCTCGGGTCCTTTGCCAGTTCCTGCAGGGAATCGAAGAAATTGCTCATGATAGCAGTGAACCCGCTGTTGGAAGGCTCATTGAACAGGACTTCCAGGTCGGAGAGGATTTCCTTTTTGACGCTCCACTCGCCATAGGACAGGTTTTCGCTCCAAAACTTGAAGTCCAGGTATTCATCACGCATCCTCTGAACTCCGATAACTTCCGAACCTGTTCCGAGCATACCGGTCCCGTCAGTAAGCGCCAATGGCCTCGAAGCAACCTGTATTGCCTGTTGCCTTGAATATCCCGGTGTATTTATGTTATTCAGGTTGTGATTTACTATATCCAGATTTCGCTGCGCGGCGAAAAGCCCGCGTACCGCAACATTCAGTCCGAAAAATGATCCACTCATCCATTATCACCTGCCTGCCAGGCCAAGCCTGTTCACTACGGTCTCCATCATCGAATCTATGATATTCAGTACTCTTGACGCCGCATCGTATGCAAATTTAAATTTCAGCATGTGCGTCATCTCCTCATCCATCGAGACTCCCGCAATTGCAGTCCGCTGCGCGTCAGCAGCCTCCACCAGGCGCCCCTGGCTTTCAGCTATATTTACAGCTTCGGAAGCTCTGTTTCCAACAGTGAGTATGATATACTGGTAATAGTCATCCAGGCTTACCAGTCCCATTTTGTCCATGATCATCGCTTTGTTCCTCAGGTTCGCGATTTCAAGCGCTATGGTGTTGTCACCTGCGTTACCCGTTTTCGATGCCGCTATGAGCGACAGATCGGCAAGCTCCGGGTTAAGCTTGATATTTCCCATCTCCAGGGGCTTGGCCGGATTTATGACCACGAACAGGTCAACGCCATATCCCGGCGGATCCTTTATGTTCATACCGCTTTTATGGAGGTAGTTGATTTCCCTCAGCATCACGTTGATGAGTGCATTGAGCCTTTTTTTGACGTCCGAGATTATGTTCAGCGAATCACCGATCAGCGAGTAATTTGTTGAAACGTCCATGTTAGTGTCATACGCCATGCTGCTTACCAGTGAGACAAACGAGGTATCGCCGGTGTCCGCCGAGAAACCGGAATAGCTGTATGTCTTGCCGTCAAGCCTGTCGGTCAGCGCAGTCCAGTCTGAAGGTTTGTCGGTAATAACGGACGCATCCATACCTGCCTGCTCTAGCTCGGCCCGCAGCGCATCCATCTGCTCCGCCGTCAGTGAGCCGTTGGTCACGAAGAAGGCATATTTATTGGCATCTTTGCGAAGGGTGACGTCAGTATTATCGACCGCTGCGGCAAATCCGTCCGCTGAAGCCACATCTATAACAGTGACTTTTACATCCAGTCCTCTTTTTTTAAGCTCAGCCTCATATAATGCGACTCTTGCATTCGCTTCGTCAACGCTCATCGTACTGGTATCGATATAGAACACCACATCTGCCCTGGTGTTCGGCGTTCCGTTCTCATAGCTCCCGACGGCGCCCGAAACTTCGCCCCTGGATTCCATGAGGCCCTTCAGTATGCCGCCTTTTATCGGGACCTCTATGTCCGTGCCGGCAAGCTTGGCCACGTAGAAGTTCTCGCCGGGGTTTCGCTCCGCAGCGTAAAGGTCGGTGCTGACCCCTTTCTGGACAAGGAAATATCCTCCCAACGTAATATCCACCTGGCCGTCCTGCATTTCGATGACATCCACCTTGACCAGCTTCGTGAGCCTGTCTATAAGTGTGTTGCGCTGGTCCCTGTAGTCGGCGGCCGTATCTCCCGAGACCTCGTTTTTCAGTATCGTAACATTGAGTTGTGCGATTTGCCTCGTGATCTCGTTTATCTCGTCTATCCTGACCACTATCTCTGTGTTGAGATCGTTCTGCAGCCTGTCAAGCTGGGCGCCAAGGTAATTTATGTGCTGTACCAGCGCCTCGCTTCTCTGCCTGACCAAAGCCCTCGCCGTCAGGCTGTCCGGCTCCTTGGCCAGTTCCTGCCACGCATCCCAGAACTGGTTCAGGACACTTTGCAGTCCTGATCCCATCGGCTCGCCCAATATGGCCTGGAGATCCAAGAATGTTTTCTGGCGGGTTTCCCAATAGCCAAGTGCAGAATTCTCCTGCCTGTATATGTTGTCAAGGAAGCTGTGCCTGATCTGCCGGATTCCCTGGATATCCGCACCGAGCCCTATCTGCACGAGCCCTGCACGCGTGAGTACAGTCTCGACAGGCCCGTTCCTGATCATGAGCTGCTGTCTGACATACCCGGGCGTATTGACATTGGCGATATTATGACCGGTCACATAAAGCCCGCGCTCACTGACCGTAAGGCCTGACCGGGCTATTTCGTAACTGGCGAAGCTTACTCCCATATACCCTCCTAAAGTTTTACATCGAAGAAATTCCTTTTCCCCGGATCATTTGACTGGCCGGATTTGCCGTATATATCACCTGCAGACCCGATATTTGAAAGGACGTTTATCGAAAAATCGATATAGTCGAGGGAGTTCTTTATAAGCCTTGCATTCAGTTCATTCGAGTTTTTCAGATCCCTGAATATGCCTGTCATTTTTTCCTGGTACTCGGCAAGTTCTTTTGACTGGTCCTTCGGAAGCACTTTTTCGAGTTGTGTAACTGTAATGCTTTCAGCATCCATCCCGAGTTCTTCCGAGAGCTTTTCAACGATATTCTCCCTGCTCTCCTCCAGCCTGGCAAGCTGCAGTATCATCGACTGCTCGACCTTCGTGATGTTCTCAAGCTCCGTTACCTTTCCCTTGACGACAACGTCCGTTTTCTCACGGGACAGTCTGAGCAGAGTTTCATATATCTCCGCTTCCTTACCTATTATCTCTATAAGCTTTTTCACCATTCCGGTATCCAAAATACCACCACCTGACCTGACCGGCAAAACCGTTTCCGGAAAAAAGAAAGGAGCTTTTTACTCCCCGGATCATCATGCTTTCCTGTCAAACACATTCCCGATGACCTTTTCGGCCACATCGCACCCCTTCACATCATACCGGCCTGTCTCGATCCTGCCCAGTATGTCGTCCACCTTTTCCTGCCGGATATCAGAAACTTCCCTCAGGGCTCTCAATACTGTCTGAAAATCCTTTGCTTCGCTGGAGATGGACAGAACATCCTTCCTGGATGCTACACTTCCGGTCCTTCCGACCCTGTTCGTATTCTTTTGTGGACCATATATACCGGTTATCTTTGGCACATCTCCTGGTATCCTCATTTTAACCACTCATCCTTAAAAACTTTATTTCTTTTCGATTCAAATAGTATATCGGAACAACTAATCCGTTTATTAACTGGTAAATTGCTTTCCTTCTGAAAATTATCTGTTTTTTTCGTATTCCTTGTTCAGGTATCTCAAACCCAGCGACTTTCTGTCAGTCGTGCCCAAGCCGTCCAGCTCTGTCTTCAGTTGGTTTGCCGCTGTCCTGAAACCCGACGCAAGCATTCTTTCGCAGTCCTGGCAGTATCTGCCTGTCTTGATGGATCGCCCGCAGTTTTCACACTCCAGGAGCAGATTGCCGTCATCATTTGCTATTTCCAGCCTGCCTTCCCTCAGGAACCTCTTGATTGTCTCAACGCTCACGTCCAGTTCGGTGGAAACCTGCGTCAGCGTGGCGCCTGGATTCTCGTAAAGGTATTTCTTGATCCTCTGGAAATCCTCTTCCTCTTTCTCCCTGCACGCCGGGCATATAGGCGCTCCTCCGATGTAGTTGAAAATTTTCCCGCATTTCCTGCAGTTCCTCACATCTGGCATGAAAACCCCTCCCTCATCTACTTTCTGCCTGTTGCAACCACTACGGCGAATACTTTCACGGCGCCTGCCTGTTTAAGCACTCTGCTGCACTCTTCAAGCGTAGAGCCTGTTGTCAGTATATCGTCAACCAGCAGTACCGACTTCCCTTTTACTTTTTCAGGCGATCTTACGGAAAAAGCACCTTTTACGTTCTGGTTCCTTTTTTGTCTGTCCAGCAAACTCTGGGCTTCCGTATATCTTTCTCTTTTCAATACTTTGGAACGTTCAGGCAGCTTAATGATCCTGCTCAGTGCCTTAGATATCAAATATGCCTGGTTGTATCCCCTCATAAATTCCTTATGCTTGTGCAGCGGTACGCTCATGACCATGTCGTATTCCCTGATGTTGGCCAGTTTGCGCAGCTTGTCGGCGATCAGCCTCGCATATGTCATATAGTAGCCGGGCTTGTTGTAGAATTTGAACCGGATCAGCGATTCTTTCACCATTCCGGTATATTCAAAAACGCTTATGGCCCCGTCGCAACAACCATTTCCATCATCCCCGCCGGTCCTGATTACCGTACTTTCCGAGAACGGAAGCTTGCTGAAGCATTGGCCGCAAATGTGTATGCCTGCCCTGTAATCCAGCAATTGCTGGCAAAAGATGCATCTGGGAGGATATATCAGGTTCAGTATTCTATCTGAAATCTTCAATTGCCGTCAGCCCGCTTTCGTCAAATAATATCGGCATATTCCGAAAAAGCCTTAAGCTTGTCCGCCAGACCGGAATATCGCAAGGTCTCTCTTTTGTTTCCCACCATCCGGAGGAGGACATCTTCGTCGCCCACCAGGATGACCATTTCCCTTGCCCGTGTCACGGCTGTGTAGAGCAGGTTCCTTGTCATTAGTACTTCCGGTCCCGGAAAGATCGGCATGACGACAACAGGGAATTCCGAGCCCTGGCTTTTGTGTACGGTAACGGCAAATGCAGGTTCCAGTTCATCGAGGATGCTGTAGTCATAAACGACCAGCCTGTCATCATCGAACAGGACGCTTACCTTCATTTCCTCGTCATCTATCCCGACGACCATCCCCATATCGCCGTTGAAAACCCCGGTCCCATCGATCCCGGCATTGCCGGGCTTCTCCCACCGGAGGCTGTAATTGTTTCTGATCTGCATCACCCTGTCGCCTTCCCTGAGGGTGTAACCCCTGGAGACTTTCTCCGCCTTTTTCCCGTCCTGCGGATTAAGTGCTTTCTGCAGTTCCATATTCAGGCTTACCACGCCAGCCGGCCCTTTCTTGGTCGGAGAAAGAACCTGTATGTCTCTCAGGGGATCAAGGCCGTAAGTTTCCGGCAGTCTTCTTGCGCAAAGGTCTATGACAGTCCGCAGTATGCTTTCCTGACCGCTTCTTGAAAGGAAGAAAAAATCCTTGTCTTTTGCATTGAGTATCGGGGCTTCGCCCCTGTTTATCCTGTGTGCATTCACTATGATCAGGCTTTCCTCGGCCTGCCTGAAAATCTCGGTAAGCCGCACTGTCCTGATTCCGTTGCAGCTTATTATATCATGGAGCACGCTGCCAGGTCCGACAGACGGCAGCTGGTCCGCGTCTCCCACGAGGATAAGCCTGGCCCCGGGCGGTATGGCTTTCAGCAGGTGGTACATCAGCACTATGTCGACCATGGACATCTCGTCTATGATCACAGCATCAGCCTCCAGGGGATTCGCTTCGTTCCTCTGGAAGGCAGGTTCGCTTTCATCATCGGTATAACCTATTTCGAGCAGTCTGTGTATCGTCTTTGCTTCATAACCGGTCGCTTCGGACATCCTTTTCGCCGCTCTTCCGGTGGGTGCTGCAAGGGCAGCCCTGTGTCCATAATGAGCCATGAGACTGAGTATGCATTTTATGATCGTCGTCTTTCCGGTACCGGGTCCACCGGTTATGACCATGACACCGTTCAGCATGGCCTCACGCACAGCTTCCCTCTGCTTCGGATCCAGTAGTATGCCTTCCCTCTGTTCAAATAGCCCTATTTTTTCTTCCAGGTCTTCCGGATTCCCGGCATGGCTTGTCCGTGACAGGGCCATCAGCCGTTTGCATACCCCGACTTCAGCGGTATGGAACGCAGCCAGGTAGACATTGCTGCCGTCTTCCGTCTTCTCCGTGTATACAGCCCTGTCAAACAACAGAGACACCAGGGCGTCATCGATGCCTGCATCCTGGATCCCCAGCAACTGGGCCGTGTATTGTTTCAGGACAGTTTCGGGCAGGTATGTATGCCCGTTGGATGCCGCATGTCCAAGTATATACCTGATCCCGCTCCTGATACGGAACAGCGAGGCGGGATCGACTCCAAGCTTCATCGCGATCCTGTCTGCTGTTTTGAAACCTATCCCGAATACATCCTCGCAAAGCCTGTACGGGTTTTCCCTGATCATCGCTACGGACTTGTCTCCGTACGCCCTGAATATCCTGATGCAGACCGATGGGCTCACCCCATGCTCCTGCAGGAACATTACCACTTCCTGCAATCCCTTCTGCTCGTTCAGGGCACGCCCGATATCTATTGCTTTTGCAAGGCTGATACCCCTGATTTCGGCCAGGCGTCCGGGTTCATTGCTTATCACATCCAGCGCCGATGCGCCGAAACGTTCGACTATTTTTTTCGCGGTAACAGGCCCGACTCCCTTGATTATACCGGACGCCAGGTATTTCTCTATCGCGTCGGCAGTGTGGGGCAGCACCTTTTCATACATTTCGACCCTGAACTGGTCGCCGTAATCGGGATGCTTCTCCCATCTTCCGTTCGCCTTTATGGTTTCCCCTTCGTTTACGAACGGCATGTATCCCACGGCCGTGATGATCTTCCTGCCGGAAGCTATCTCGCAGACCGTATAGCCGTTTGCCTCGTTCTTGTATATGATTTCTTCTATGACGCCTTCAACAAGTGTCTGCTCCATTTTCTCACGCTTTGAGGTCTGTGTATGCACAGTCTCCGGGTTTGGTAGTTTACAATATATAGTATATTACACTTTCGACGGTGTGAAAAGAGAGCGTGATGCCCGGGATAGCGTCAAGAATTTGTAGGAATAAATATCAAACTCCTACTCAATACATCAAGTTCCCGCGTTGAATACCTCTAATTACCAAATAAGCTCTGCTCGTCCTGCCTGCCATCTGCAGAACAGGTATATTGCCTATGTTTTCAAAGCTCTTCATAACTCGTCTGCGAATGCTATTTAC
>JAKOPX010000189.1 GCA_029778665.1 Bacillota bacterium
GCGCTGCTGCTTGAGCAGAAGGGACTGTCCGTGAAAAAACGGGTCGTTTTCCTTAATGAGCTTCTGAGCCTGGGCAGAGATGCTGCTATTATAGACAACAGCGTCTGTATATCGGACATGGAACGTGCCTCATTCAGAAAGGCTTTTGAGGACGAAGGCAGTCTGATCGGTCTTAAAGTGTATTCAAAAGACGGAGGTGAAATCGGGACTGTCAAAGATGTGATATTTGATTGCCGGACGGGCAGGATCGAAGGGTTTGAAATATCGGACGGCCTCATCCACGATGTGATGAAAGGTCGGAAACTGCTGCCGCTGTTCGGCAAGGTGGAGATAGGGGAGGAGTTTGCAGTTGTCGGGACAGAGGCTGTTGAAGAAATGAAAGAAACGGGCGGCGGTATAAGCAACAAGCTGCTGAAGTAACAAAAGCAACAGTAATCAAAGAGAAATCAGGCGGATGATGGACATTGCCATATTGTTGGCGGTGCAGCATCCAATAAGAAATAAAATGGTCAGACAGAAAGGAGATATATCAATGCGCAATGGATTTATGAAAGGTGTTATGATAGGCGGGCTCGTTGCCGTATCAGTGGGTTTTATGATGAATACTGATATTATGTCCAACAGGACAAGAAGGAAAATGGTAAGGAGCGGCAGGAACCTCGTAAGAAAAGCCAGCAATGTCATTTGTGATGCAGTTGATTTGTTCAGATGAAAGATCCCATGCCAGCGGCCGGTTTTGAAGGTATCTGGTGACAGGATGACCGGCAGAAGTATAAAACAGGTGAACAGCCGAAAGGCTTTCATAACCCGCAGCCTGTCATGGCACGGCAGGCTGTATTACGGGAAATAAACATTCTCTCAAATCCTCGAAAAGACCGGGTAGGAGCACATACCCGGTCTTTAACTGCCTTAGGGACCGTTCCCGCACAAAACCCATCAGGGAGGTGAGCACCTGTGAAGTACAAAAAGCTTGTATTCAGCGCAATTATGGCGCTGCTTATCGTTGCGGCAGTTTTCTTCATTTATAAATACAGGGAAAAAATAGCAAGGATTTTGTCTCCATTCTTTATAACAGTAATACTTGTCTATATCGTAAAACCCCTGTCAGACCGTCTGACAGCAAAGAAAATCCCTGTAGGGATATCGATTCTGCTGGTTTACATGTTTATCATCGCGGCATTGGCTGCTACAGGCATATATTTCGTACCGGAGCTGGCCGGCAACATTCGTGATCTGATGGAAACGCTGCCGCAGCTTATGGGAAGCTATGAAGAAATGTTCAACGGCATACTTGCCGCAATAAACTCCAGCAACTGGTCGGAACAGGTCAAAAATGCTGTATTTGATCAAATATCCAATGCAACGGCACAACTGCAGGATTTCCTTGTCAAAATGCTGGAGAAAGGCCTAAGGATCATAGTGGACATAGCCAGAGTCATAATTGACGTGACGGTAGCCATGGTAATCACCTATTACGCGATAAAAGACGGTGATAAATTTAAAAACTTATTCCTTTCATTATTTCCAAAACGCTGGAGAAGCTGGCTCACATGTACGGGAAAAGAAATCAGCGGAATCATCGCAGGCTTTATACAGGGCCAGCTTCTGATATCCCTGATTATCGCAGTACTTGAAACCATAGGCTTAATACTTGTGGGGATGAGGTACCCGCTTATCCTGGGTATGATAGGCGGCCTTGCGAACGTCATTCCGTATTTCGGGCCATACATAGGCGCAATACCGGCGGCAGCAGTCGCACTGACGGTATCGCCGATGAAAGCGGTCTGGACAATACTTGTTTACATCATCGTACAGCAAATAGACAATAATTTCATTTCTCCCAAAGTTGTAGAAGGCAGACTTGGCCTGCATCCGGTGGCAACGATATTTGCAGTGCTGGCAGGCGGCGAATTTTTCGGCATAGCGGGAATGTTGTTTGCCGTACCTGTTATGGCAATTCTGCGTGTCCTGTTCAACAAAGCAGTAGAGTCGATTGTCTGAATCTGACGTCATTGATTCCCGGCATTTTACATAAATATATCAAAATAAGCACGATTATTATCGTAAAAAGGCATAAATATGGCTAAATA
>JAKOPX010000190.1 GCA_029778665.1 Bacillota bacterium
AACAGCGTCCTGCTTCCTACCTTTTCCCTGTCGGAAATATACTCGATAACTGACCAGGCGATACTGAGGCCGTCAAAAGTGCTGGTGCCCCTCCCTATCTCATCGAGCACCAGCAGGCTCCTTGGCGTGGCATTCTCCAATATGGACGCCACTTCGGACATCTCGACCATGAATGTGCTCTGTCCGGCAGCCAGGTCGTCTGAAGCCCCGACCCTTGTGAATATCCTGTCAACAATGCCGATGACCGCCGAATCTGCCGGCACGAAACTCCCTATCTGTGCCATCAGCACGATGAGAGCTACCTGTCTCATGTATGTGGATTTCCCGGCCATGTTTGGCCCCGTAATTACAGCCAGCCTGTTTTCGTCCATATCCAGCAGTGTATCGTTGGGAACGAAGGACCCGGTCTCCAGCGTCTTTTCGACTACCGGATGCCTGCCGTTCTCTATTTTTATGACCCCGTCATCGGAAATGACCGGCCTGCAGTAATTTTCCCGGTCCGCAACCTCGGCGAGCGAGCATATCGCGTCGAGCTCTGCAATGCAACGGGCGGTCTGTTTGATCCTGGCTGTCTGCGAAGCCACTTTACGGCGAATTTCGACAAACAGCTGGTATTCCAGTTCCACAACCCTGCTTTCGGCCCCGAGGACCGTCTCTTCCATTTCCTTGAGCTCCTGGGTGACATACCTTTCGCAGTTGGCCAGAGTCTGTTTCCTTATGTATTCCTGCGGCACCAGGTGGAAATAAGATTTCGTCACCTCTATATAGTAACCGAAAACTTTCGTGTACCCGATCCTGAGGTTTTTGATTCCGGTCTTCTCGCGCTCCCTGGCTTCAAGTGAGAGTATCCATTCTTTACCGTTGGTTGCAGCGTCCTTCAGCCTGTCGACCTCCTCATTGAACCCGGGCTTTATGATCCCGCCTTCCTTTACAGATATCGGCGGATCGTCAATTATGGCCCTCTCAATAAGCTCAAATACATCGGAAAGCTCGTCCATGAGGGC
>JAKOPX010000191.1 GCA_029778665.1 Bacillota bacterium
ACGCCATTAATATAATGATACTGACAATAAGATTAAGCGGCATAAGTTTATGTCAACCATTGGTCGAAAGGAGGCCTATCATAATGGCAGATAGAGGATGCGGCAAATTCTTCAACGATGATTGCGCGATTTTGTTCTTCATTATTCTTTTCCTGCTGCTGTTCTTTGACAACAGGGACTATTACTGATACAGGCGCAGGAAGGCAAAATCGGCTGCAATACATGATTCCAGACAAAACCACCCGTAAAGGGTGGTTTCACTTTTGGCCGGATGTTTGCGGGCGAACAGGGCAGGTATTCCCGAAGAATCCGAAAATGCGCATGCAAGTAACACATGGATACATCCCTGAATATGATGGAGTAGACAGCAGAGTTCCAACTTTGAAAGCAAGGGGGGTTTTAGCATGTCCAAAAACTTCACTGGTGGCATATTCAACGACTGTGCCTTGTTGTTCTTCATAATCCTGTTCCTTCTGCTGTTCACGGACAACAGGTTCTTTTATTCAAGAGAAGATACCGGCATAGTTGAGTAACGAAGCTTTCCATATATGAAGGGGGTGTATGATATGGCAGACAATGAAAGAGGCGGGTTCTTCGGGTGTGGTGGTTTCGGCGCCAACTGGATCTGGATCATCATAATCATACTTGTCATTATCCTGCTTTGTCCCTGGCTTTTCGGAAGGGAAAGCGAAGGGTACTACAAAGAGTAACAAACTATGGTGACACTCCTCTGTAAATAGTACTTTCTGCGGTTGGGGAGTGTCATGGACTTGATTTGGTTGGGGACACTCCTCAGCAAAACAAGGAACGGGGAGTGTCTCTTTGCCTGTTTCCCGTCCTCTTTCCTTCCCCGGTTGTCCCACCGCATTTTTCGCCAAAATGTCACATATCTGTGGTATAATATAAGCGTAATGAATTATTTACGCGCGGTGAAACGACATGCTGAACGATTTGCAAAATAAAATCTATGTCCCGGATGGAACACCGGTAATGGAAGCTCTTGCAAGGACGACCCATCTGGCCGTGTCGGCACATCAGGACGACATAGAGATCATGGCGTACGATGGCATTTCCAGGTGCTTCGGGAAAAATGACTCCTGGTTCACCGCCGTAGTGCTCACAGACGGTGCGGGAAGCCCAAGGACAGGTCCATACAGGGACTTTACCGATGAGCAGATGCGCGAGATAAGGAAGCAGGAGCAGGTCAAGGCAGCAGTCGTTGGCGGATATTCCGCCCTTGTAATGCTTGAGTATCCGAGCAGTGCAGTAAAGGATCCGGGCAACAAGGCTGTGATCTCCGAACTGGCGGAAATCTTCAAGGTAACTAAACCGCAGATCATATATACCCACAACCCCGCGGACAAGCATGCGACCCATGTGGCAGCGGCTCTAAGAGTGATAGGCGCACTGAGAGGACTTCCTGACGATATGCTGCCTGAAAAACTGTACGGGTGTGAAGTCTGGCGCAGCCTTGACTGGGTTTGCGACGAAGACAGGGTCGTATTCGACGTCTCGGGACATCCGAATATCGCTGCCGCACTGATAGGAGTGTTCGATTCGCAGATAGCAGGCGGCAAAAGGTATGACCTGGCAGCAGCAGGCAGAAGGATGGCCAATGCCACTTTCCATGAGTATAACGCGGCTGATGCCTCAGACGCGTTGTCCTTCGCAATCGATATGACACCTCTGATAACTGACCCGGCTATCGATATTTGTGAATATGTCACGGCTTTCATCGAAAGGTTCAGGCAGGATGTAGCGGGCAACATTTCCGTCCTGTCCGGCAGCAGCCGGTAGGGATGGTGCAGATTAGCGACAGCGCATCACTGAATGTCATATTAAAATATTGCATATTTTTACATTGTTTTCTATAATTATTTCTGATCTGTGTAATTCTGCAAAAAAACGTAACGCTGATCGGCAAATGACCTCAGTTTTTTGCATAAAGTTTGCGAATATTTAATGCGAAAAACATCGCAAAAGGGAAAACATTGTGAGGTAGTATGCAAAATTGAGAAAGAAAGTTTTTGTCATTGTATTGATTTTTACATTAGTGCTGGTGTTCGTCCCATTGCCGTCAGGAGCAGCATCCGGACAGGCACAGGCTGTTGCGGTGCCGTCTGCAGGGACAGCACCGTCGGCCTTCTCGAATTACGAGAAGGCGATCGACCTCAAGATTTTAGGCCTTCTTGTCAGCAGTCCTTCAGAATTCGAGCTTGGCCGCGCTGCAACCAGGACTGATGGGCTGGTGATGCTTCTGCGCCTTCTCGGCAAGGAAACCGAAGCGCTTCACGGCGTTTACAGCCATCCGTTCAGGGATGTACCGCGCTGGGCTGACTGTTACGTGGGATATGCCTACCAGAACGGGATCGTTAACGGGAAAAGCAGTGACATGTTCGGTGCCAATGATCCGTTGACGGCGAATCAATATGTGACGCTGGTCCTTCGCGCTTTAGGATACAGGGACGGCGAAGATTTCCAGCATGACAGGGTGCTGGACAAAGCGGTGTTATTGGGGATTTTGTCAAAAGCAGAAGCTGATGACCTGAAATTCAGGTCTGAATTCCTGAGGAATGATCTTTTCGGGATTTCCTACAACGCGCTTTCTGCAAAAATGAAAGGCTCTTCATGTACGCTCGCGGAAAAGCTCGTCGACACCGACAGGGTAATTTACAAGCCCGCGGCTGAGCTGCTTGGTCTGTACCCGTCGAGCTTTGAAAAACAGTACGGGAACGTCCTTTCATTTAGTCCCCGCAGGACAAGCCTTGGCCATGTGATCAGGAATGCCGACGACCTGGTCAGGATCATAACGAAAGCGCTCGTCAACCATACCACGTCGGTTGAACTGGATATCACGGGATACAGCGGCGATATTTCCAAAGAGTTCAGGGCCGCTTTCACTACAGCCCTTGATGCAGCCGTCGAAATTTCAGGCGTCGACAGCATGACGAAATCGTGGAAATACGAACGTAATTCCGACAGCATGAAGGTGGCGATCACGTACAAGGAAACGGCAAAAGAATACGAACTGAGAAAGTCGAAGGCAAACGCTGCGATAAATAAGGCAAGACATATCGTTGCCGAACTGATCTCAAGAGACATGTCGGATTTCGAAAAGGAAAAGATACTGCACGATTACATAATCAACAACACTTCATACGACTATATAAATTATAAACGCAATACCCTGTCCGAAGATTCGTACACCGAATACGGGTGCCTGGTCCTTGGAAAAACGGTATGCTCAGGATACGCAAAGGCGATGAAACTGTTGTGCGACCTGGCAGGCATCGAATGC
>JAKOPX010000192.1 GCA_029778665.1 Bacillota bacterium
CTGGCTCACGTTTTCGACGCCTTCGGCCACCACCAGGATACCGAGGCTGTGGGCCAGCGCGATTATTGAACCGACGATCTGGTTGCCTGATTCCATCTCACCGATGCCGCTGACAAAAGCCCTGTCGATCTTCAGCGTGTCTATGGGCAGCATCTGGAGGTATTTCAGCGACGCATAGCCGGTGCCGAAGTCGTCGAGGGCGATGCTGATGCCCATCTCCTTTAGCTGCTTCAGCGTATTGATGACCTTCTCGGGATAAAAGATGAACACGGATTCCGTTATCTCGAATTCCAGGCGGCTGCCGTCGAACCCCGTTTCATCGAGTATCCTCTTTACCATAGAAACAAAGGAAGGCTGGATTATCTGAACGACAGATATGTTGATGGTCAGTATATAGTCCCTGTTGGCAGTCTGGACCTTTTTGAACTTGTTGACGACCGTCCGCAGGATCCATTCGCCGATATCTATTATCAGGCCCGTCTCTTCCGCGATGGGGATGAACCTGGAAGGACTGACCATCCCAAGCTTGTTCGAACGCCACCTGAGGAGAGCCTCAAACCCTCTTATTTTCTGCGTTTCACAGGTGTATTGGGGCTGGAACACCACATACAGTTCGCCGTTCATGATCGCAGATTTCAGCCCGTCCTCCAGCTGGACCCTCTCGATCATGTTTTTCTGCATTTCATGACGGTAAAATTCGATACCTTTTTTGCCAGACGACTTGACGTGAGCCTGCGCCAGTCCGGCATGCTTCAGTAGGTCTTCCGTAGTGTGCCCGTCGTCCGGATAGACTGCTATGCCGAAACTAGCTTCTATCCTGAACTCCTTCATTCCGCAGCTGAAAACATCGGAAATAGCGTCCCTGAAAGACTCGACATAACGAAGGAGGTCCTCGCTGCTCATCTCCCGCCTGACGATGATGGCAAACTCATCACCTTCCATGCGGCCAAGCACATCACGTTTATTCAGCCTGGATTTCCATCGTTTCGTCACTTCCTTAAGGAGCATGTCGCCCACGTGATGTCCCATCAGGTCATTGATTTCCTTGAAATTGTCTATGTCTATGTAAACCAGCGCAAAGCCGGCCTCTGTCCGTTCGGAATAATGTATCAGCATATCGAGCTTCTGGATGATCATCTTGCGGTTAGGAAGCCCGGTAAGAGTGTCGTAATAAGCCAGCCTTTCAAGCTTCTTCTCATTTTCCTTCATAACTTTGTTGTACCACTTAAGCTGCTCATTCTGCTGGCTCAGCTTTTCCCTGGAAGCGCTTATCTCCTGGTACAGCGATGTTATCTCGTCCCTTTGCTCGGTAAGCCTCCGGAAATTGTCGCTCAGGCCTTTTTTATAATAATAGATGACTGCCGAGATGACTATC
>JAKOPX010000193.1 GCA_029778665.1 Bacillota bacterium
AAGCCATCCTCGCCGGTATATCCGGTACGGGACAGGATCACGTTCACATCTCCTATTTTAAATTCATTCACATAACGGTAGAATTTCAGTCCGGATAGGATTCCCTGCGCATCAGCCGTTGCCGCCAGGCTCCGCAGGATGTTTTCCGATTCCGGTCCCTGCAGCGCTATCTGCGCATACTCGTCAGAACGGTTTTTTATATAGACATTCCCTTTCCTGTTATCCTGCAGCCACTGAAAATCCTTGTCCGTATTGGATGCATTTACTACCAGCAAATATTTGTCATCATTTTGCTTGTAGACAATAAGGTCGTCAACGGTACCTCCGTCGGCGTAACACATGGGCGAATATACTGCTTTCCCCGGCTTTGCGGTGATGTCGTTGGTCAGCATATACTGGAGGAACTCAAAAGCATCGCTGCCGCTGACCTCTATCTCGCCCATATGCGATACATCGAACAGCCCGGCCTTCGTCCGGACATTCTCGTGCTCCTTTAGGATGCTGCTGTATTGTACTGGCAGCAGCCAGCCGTGGAAATCGATCATCTTCCCCCCGGCTTTTACATGCGCTTCATACAGCGGCGTCCTTCTGCATTCGTTTTCCATTTCGGCTGTCTCCCATCTGTTTGTACTCTATATCATACTTATGCGCCGGACACATCCGCCGCAAACATTTCTTAAAAGCTTTTGCTCCTGAGCCAGCACGCCAGGTCCTCAGCCATTGCCCTGACATCGTCAGGCGCTTCCGCAGCCGATCCCAGGATCCGGTTCGCCAGTTCTTCCGCGTTGAAGCGCATCCCTTCCATGATCCCGGCAAGGCTTTCTATCCAGGCCGCATCCATTGCGTCAGAATATACGATGGCTTTGCTCACTATTGCGTTCCTCAGCATGAAACCGATCTCGACTCCGCCCCAGGGGAACCTGGTCTCATAGGTCACATCGAAGTCCGGAGCTTCCCCGTAGCGCCACGCCCACGAAGAGTACTTGCAGTAAAGCTCCTCGAGGGCTTCACAGCTTTCCCTGTCCTTCCTGAGCGTTCCTTCGACATCCGCCGTGCTTCCGTACTCTCTCCTGAACGACCCGATGAGAGCCTGAGCCACATCATCGACCGTAATTCCGGGATTCAGCTCGGTGAGGTTCACGACTCTCGACCTGACGGATTTTACGCCCTTCGACCTCATTTTTTCCTCGGAGACCTGGAGATACTTGGACATGTTGTCCACATCGGCAGACACCAGGATAGTTCCGTGCTGATATGCCCCCTGTTTCCTGATGCAGAACGCGTTGCCCGAAAATTTCCGTCCGTCTGCGACAAGGTCGTTCCTTCCGCTTTTCCCGGCTTCTATGCCAAGGCTTCTCACGGCAGAGAGTATTACATTAAATTGGCGTTCCGTATCGAACAGTTCCCTGCCTGTAACGAATGTGTAATTGAGGTTTCCTGAATCATGGTATACCGCACCTCCCCCGGAAAGCCGCCTGGCGAGTTTCCCGCCATCGCTCTCCAGCAGGTCTGTCCTGCATTCCCTCCAGGGGTTCTGGTTTCTCCCTATTACCACGGTGTGTTCATTCTGCCATATGTAAAGTATGCACTGGTCAGGTTTCACCCGTTCCAGCAGGTATTCCTCCACCGCAAGGTTCCACCACGGGTCCTTTGAGCTTGTCCGTATTATGCGCGTTTCATTTGCCATCAATGTTCCTCCGGATTATAACTGGTATTATGGATCTGCCCGTTACGCTCCTGGCTCGCTTTGCTTTTTGCCTGTTACACTTTTGGCTTGTTCCACTTGAAATTATACTTGACCTTCAAAAGGAATTCAATTCGTCTGTATACATTCGTCCGGCATGTAACATAATCATTCCGACTCCAATATTATGTAAAAGGAATATCATTTAAAGGAGTGCATTCTATGAGGTACCAGGAAGATTACACGGGCACGAAGACAGAATTCGCCGAATTCATCAAGAAGGCCGTCCCGGAACTGTTCGCCGGAAGGCTGACAGTCGAAGGGAAGACAATTTCCATACCGTCAGACGTCACACTGGACTACAAGATCAAATACGATGAAGACGCAGAAGGCGGATCTGTATCAATCAAGGTATCATGGGATAACCCGAATCTCGATCTTGAAATCGAAGAAGAGGAAGAAGAATAGGCGCCTTGGCTGGTCAGGGGGAACCGATCCCCCTGATGCAGTTTTAGTGTATCCTGGCACTTTTCGTTCCGGTTTTTGCGTAAAAAAAGGAGGTTACAGCCATGCCGCCGGAAACACGCGAACCGCTGGAGGAGGTTTTGAAGCATTACCCTCTGACAGTTTTGGATATACGCAATGAATCATACAAGGAAAAGAAGGGCGTATGGTGGGTCAGGACGTCATCGGGGATGAAAATACTGAAAAAGATATCCAACTCCGAACAGACCCTGAAATTCACGCTTGACGCCGTGAGGCACCTCAGGAAAAACGGGGTGCTGCTGCCGGAAGTAAACAGGACTTCAGACGGAAATGAGTATGTAAACATCGAAGGCACATGCTTCGTCCTTACTGATGCCGTGGAGGGCAGGAATCCGTCCTACTCGGCTCCGGAAGAAATGGCAATGATCGCTTCAGGACTTGCGGATTTCCATCGTGCATCGGAAGGCTTCCGGCCGTCGGAAGGATCAAAGCCGAAGTATCATCTTGGCACATGGCCCGAGGAATATTCTGAACGGCTTGAAGACATGAGAGCCTATTACGAAAGCCTGCAGGCGAAAAGCAGCCATGATGCCATCGAATCCGTCATCCTGAAGGAATTCCCGTATTATTACGAGCGCGGCAAAAGGGCCATCGAAGGACTAAAGGGCAGCGATTACCTGGCCTGGATCCAGGAAGCTGAAAGCAAGGGCTCACTGTGCCACCAGGACTTCGCAGCCGGCAATCTTCTGGTGACGCCCAGGAAGGAACTGTACGTTATAGATACGGACTCCATAACCATAGATATAGCGGCGAGGGATATAAGGAAACTGCTGAACAAGGTCATGAAGAAGTCCGGCAAATGGAACGCAGAGCAGACTGCCAGCATACTCCGCCATTACCAGGCCAGGAATCCCCTGACACCGTCCCAGTGGGAAGTAGTGCGGCT
>JAKOPX010000194.1 GCA_029778665.1 Bacillota bacterium
CGAGACCGGCAGCATAGGCAAGAGATACAGGAGGCAGGACGAGATAGGAACGCCGTACTGTGTCACATTCGACTTCGATTCGCTGGAGGATGGCTGCGTAACGATCAGAGACAGGGATACGATGGACCAGGTGAGGATAAAGATCGACGAACTGGAAAGCTATTTCGAAGGCAAATTCGACTTCTGACGTAAGGACAGTCCCGGAATGCAGACCGGCGCGGCCGGAACGCGAAATGTACAGCAGGCGCGGCATTATCAGGGACTGTCTTTAATTTTGAAATAATTGCGTTTGAAATCGTTAATAATGGGAATGTAATATAGGGTGACCTGTATTGTCAGAAGTTTAACAGTGTTAACAAATGGCGTAAATATATTGTAATTAAGGCAATAAACTGGAATTCGGGAGATGACCATGGGTACGAAGATAGTAATTATCGGAGCTGGTTATGCCGGCATTCTGACAGCAAAGAAGCTGGCAAAAAGGTTCAGGAAGGACAAAAGCGTTTCGATTACGGTCATTGACAAGAATCCTTTCCACACGATGCTGACGGAACTTCACGAAGTCGCGGCAGGCAGGGTGGACGAGAGCGGCATCAGGATCAGCCTGAAACGTGTCTTTGCCGGCAGGAACGTAGATGTGAAGCAGGACCTGGTAACGGAAATCGATTTTGAAAACAGGGTAGTGATCGGTGCAAATCAGCGCTATGAGTATGACTATCTCGTACTGTGCGCGGGATCCAGGCCGACTTTTTTTTGGCGTCAGCGGAGCAAAAGAGCATGCGTTCACGCTCTGGAGCTATGAGGATGCCATCGTGCTGAAAGACCGCATTCCCGATGTGTTCAGGAAGGCGGCTTCAGTAGCCGATGAAGATGAAAAGAGGAGACTGCTGACCTTCCACATCGTGGGTGCAGGCTTCACTGGCGTTGAAATGGCAGGTGAGCTTGCCGAATATGTTCCGGTATTGTGCGATAAATACGAGGTCGACAGGGATCTTGTTTCGATATCTGTCATTGACGTACTTGACCGCACGGTGCCTGCACTGCCTCCAAAGCTTTCTGCAAAGGTGGAGAAGCGCCTGAAGAAGATGGGCGTGCGTGTACTGCTCAATACGCGTGTCGTGAGCATCGGGGAGGACTTCATCGAATTCGGCAATGGTGAGAAACCGATCCATGAGAGGACCGGAACGGTCATATGGGCAGCCGGGATAGAAGCTGCCGACATTACCGGGAAAGCGGCCGGCGAGCTGGAATCGGCGGGAAGAGGCCGCATTAAGGTGGACCGTTACCTGCGTTCAGTCAACGACGAGCATGTATATGTCCTGGGCGACAATATGTTCTATATCCCGCCGGGAGAAGAACATCCGGTCCCCCAGGTGGTTGAAAACTGTGAACACAGCGCTGCTACGGCGGCACATAACATAGTCTGTGCCGTGACGGGCAAGGGTGAGATGAAAGAGTACAGGCCGAAGTTCCACGGCATAATGGTAAGCATTGGCGGACGTTATGGCGTAGCGCATGTAGGCACTGCCAATACGAAGATCAGTCTGCCCTCGTTCCTGGCAATGTTCGTCAAGCACTTCATAAACATGGTCTATTTCGTGCAGTTGCTTGGCTGGAACAAGATATTCAGCTATATGAAGAAGGAGTTCTTCACCATAAGGCATTGCAGGAGTTTCGTGGGCGGGCATTTTTCCAACAGGACGCCGAGTTTCCTGCTGGTGCCTCTGAGGATATGGCTTGGTGCCGTGTGGGTATTTGAAGGAGTCAAAAAGATACTCGAAGGCTGGTTCGTTTCGCCGAAGCTGGCAGGATTCTTCAACGGCGCAAACCAGTGGTACAACAGCATTTTGAACGGCACCGGCGGCGCAGTGGACGGGACAAGCGGAGCCACGCCGGCAGCGGCTGATGCTGTCGGGCAGGCTACTGCAGCGGCGGCGGACGCAGTAAGTTCAGCTACAGCAGCCGTGGCCGACGCGATCAGTGCAGCCACAAGCGTGGCAGCTGATGCGGCAAGCGCTGCGACTCCTGCTGCCGAAGCTGTGGGTTCTGTCGGCAAAGCCATCATTAATTTCGATTTCCTCGGATTGCTGAGGGTGCTCTTCGTCAGCGGCAAGGATCCTGCGAATGCCGCTTTGGGCGATTATGCGTTCAAGCTCGACGTGCCGCTGATAAACAGGATGACAGATGACCTGATCCTTCCGAGCGAGAGTTTCACGATGTTTATGCAGATAGCCATCGTACTGGCCGAGATACTTATCGGCCTGGCCCTGATCGGAGGATTGTTCACCACACTGGCATCGGCAGCGTCGCTTGTACTCCAGGCGATGTTCGTGTCGACCACCGGCCTCTACCTGTCGACTTTCTGGATGGTCTTTGCAGGTATCGCGGTCCTGATAGGCGGAGGACGGATATTCGGGCTTGATTATTATGTCATGCCGGTGCTGAAGAAAAAATGGAAGAATGTAAAATGGGTCAGAAAGTGGTATTTGTACAATGACTGACGGTGTTGCTGCTGTAAATATGTCTGACCGGGCCGCTGCTGAAAGGGGCGGTCCGGCTGAAAAGAAATATATCAGTTTCGAAAGCGCGCTTTCACTTGTAAAGGAAGAGGTCGACAGGGCACTTTTGTCTTCGCCTGCTGTGGTAAGGACATATACGAGTCATCTGGCGCTTGCCAGGGAAAAATTTTTCCGTGCTGTTTCACTGCTTACATGCGCGATGAACAGTGAAGGCATGATAGACCCGAACGCCGTGAAACTGGCGGCCGCGGTAGAGGTGCTGCATCTTGCCACACTGGTCCACGATGACGTTATCGATGATGCGGATACAAGGCGCGGGCTGCCGACTTTGCAGAAGAAGTTCGGCAAGCGGACCGCGGTGATATGTGGCGATTACCTCCTGAGCAGGGCTTTGCAGATCGCCGCATCGATAGAAAACAAAAAAGACTATCTCGATATAGATGTGCCGGATTACGTGGCCAGGATATGCGTCGGCGAACTTAGCGAACAGATAAACACCGGAAACTTCGATCTTTCGGTCTATCAGTATCTCAAGATCATCGCCGGCAAGACTGCTGCGCTGTTCGAAGCCTCGTTCTTCGCCGGAGCGGTCCTTTCTGGCTGTGACCGTTCCGAGTACGGTGCATATAAAAAGCTCGGGCATTACCTTGGAATGATATTCCAGCTGACTGACGACTGTATGGATTTCGAGGCTACGGAAAGCGTAGCGCAGAAGCCGGTGCAGTCTGATTTTGAAAAAGGCGTCGTTACGCTGCCTGTCATCCGCGCGCTCCGGATGGATCCCGGACTGAAAGAGCGGGCTGCAAGGCAAGAAGTGACTGCAGATGAGATCAGCACTGCGGTTGTCAGCACGGGAGGTCTCAGCTTCACAAGGCTTGTAGCCAAAAGATACCACGGAAAGTATGTAAAGCTGCTGGACCGGCTCGTCGCGACCGAGGATAAAAAGAGAAGGCTCGCGGAGATCGCTGACAGGGCATTGTACAGGTAAAACAGCGGGAATCTGTGTGTTATCCGGGGAGAGGTGCAGGAGAGGTTTTGATCAAGCGGTTTTTGAGCTATGTGGAGATAAAGACGAAAATAACCAGCACATTTGCTTTTTTGCTGACCATCGCATACCTTCTTTACATGGACCGGCCGATCGACTGGCTGAGGACGATGGTGTTTTTTTTCTCCATGTTCCTGTTCGATCTTACCACTACCGCCATAAACAACTATATCGACACGAAAACCAATGACCAGGTGCTCCAGTTTGAAAGGCGCACCGCTCTTGTGATCATTTACATATTGTTTGCGGCGAGCACAGCCCTGGGCCTGTACCTGGCTTATCTGACAGACATCGTCGTGCTGCTGCTGGGCGGGCTTTGCTTCCTGACAGGCGTGTTCTATACATACGGCCCTGTCCCCATATCGAGGATGCCGCTGGGAGAGGTCATGTCCGGCCTGTTTTACGGGCTGTTCATACCATTCCTGCTGCTATACATCAACATGCCGGAAGGGACGTACCTTACGCTCGGGATCGGATGGGAGAGCATCAGTCTTGAACTGAAAGTCATGCCGATAATATCGGTCATCCTGATGGCGATACCGCCGATGTGCACAACGGCCAACATAATGCTTGCGAACAACACATGCGATGTGGAAAGGGATGTGGCGGTCAGGAGATATACGCTGCCGTACTACCTGGGCAAAAAGGCCCTCTGGCTGTTCGCCTTCCTGTATTACGCGTCGTATGCCTCGATCGTGGCTATGGTCATCCTGGACATACTTTCGCCGGTCTGCCTTGTCTCGCTGCTCACGGTCATACCGGTGCAGCGCAACATCAGCATATTCATGGAACGCCAGGACAAGGCCACCACATTTATGACCTCCATCAAAAATTACATAATAATAATGGGTTCGCTGACCGTCACGGTGTTTATCAGCGCTGTTCTCTGACCGAGGGAGGTTTGGCGCTGCGCCGGTGGATAGTATGAGACGCAGCGTATGATGACACATGCTCTTTATCCGTTGAACGGCTGTCGTATTGGCGGCGGGTGCGGACCGGGACCGCCGGCTTGTGCCGTAAAATGGATGAATGCGTGTTTACGCATCATTACTGCGGGTAAATAATATCAGGCAAAGTGGAAGGGTATAGCAATGAAGCTGTTCAGGAAAACCGACATCCTGATTATTACGTTGATCCTTGCTGTTGCCGCAGCTATGTGGTATTTCTACAGGAGCTCGGTTTCAGGGAGGCAGGTCAGGGCTGAGATCTATTACTACTCGGACCTGGTCGGAACTGTGGAGCTTGTGCCCGGACAGAAAAGGACAATTTCAGTCCCGCAGCATGAAAATGTGGTTCTGCGGACCGATACGGACGGGAGCATCCGGTTCATCCGGTCCGACTGCCCGGACAAGATATGCATCAGGACAGGCAGGATATACCTGGCCGGCCAGAGCGCCGCGTGCCTGCCCAACGGCATCATCGTGAAGGTCGTTCCGGCGGACGGATGGAAAGAGGGAGATCCTGATATAGTGATCGGAAGCAGCGGAGAGCAGTGAGCAGTATAGAACGGAAGCAGCAATCAGGGGAAGTGATGGCCGCTTATGAGAGCAGCAAGCAAAAGCGGCAGCGGACCACTGGCCCGGAACGGATGTGATTTTGGTTTGTCGGAAAAGAGAATCAACGAAACATTGAATGATCCTGCGGCAACAGAAAGGGCAGCGGAAGAGTTGCGCAGGACAAAACGGCTGGCGCTTTCGGGAATGATGTTCGCGCTTGCCCTGGTACTGTCGGTCGTTGAGCATTCATTTCCGCTGCCGTTGACAGTGCCAGGGGTAAAACTGGGATTGTCGAACATCGCTGTAATGTATGCGCTGTTTTTCCTTTCGAAGAGCCAGGCTTACTCGATAGCTGTTCTGAAAGGCCTGTTCGTCTTTGTGACGAGAGGGCTGGTCGCCGGAATACTGAGCCTTACGGGTGGAATACTATCTCTGACGGTCATGCTGATCATTATGGTACTGTTCAGGGACAGGGCGTCATACACGGCGATCAGCATATCGGGTGCAATAGCTCATAATATGGGGCAGTTCATCGCTGTTTCGTTCATTTACACCGGCATGTATTTACTGGCATATCTGCCGGTGCTGCTTGTGTCCGGAGTTATTGCAGGCATCATTACGGCAGTTCTTCTTAAGGTTATAATACCGGCCTTTGAAAGGCTGCGTTTATAATACTCAAAATCGATACAGAAAAATGGAGGGGCTATTTATGAAAAAATTCTGGTACTGATCATGTGTCTGGCATTAGTGATGTCCGTACTTGCCGGATGCGGCAAGGGCTCGGAACAGGCGCCTGGCGGAGGCGGTGGCGCTGCGGCCGGAGACCTTAAAACGGGATTTGCAGTAATAACTTCGGTCGCCAAGTCCGCCGACGCGGGTGAGAACAATGGCCTTGCCCAGATCGATTCAACTGTTGCCGCAGTAACGGTCGATCCACAGGGCAAGATAGTAAATGTCGCTTTTGACGCGGTGCAGACGAAAATCAACTTCACTGCAGAAGGCAAGATCGTGACACCTCTTGAAGAAGTCAGGACCAAGCAGGAACTCAAGACGGAATACGGCATGATCAAGAATTCAGGTATCGGGAAGGAATGGAATGAGCAGGCCGACGCTTTCGCAAATTACGTAAAGGGCAAAACCATCGCCGAAGTTAAAGGGATGGCCCTGACAGAGTCCGGTGCGCCTGCTGACGCCGAACTGGCTTCTTCCGTGACGATGCATGTCACCGACCTGATCGCAGTACTGGAGAAAGCAGTTAACAATGCGCAGTCTCTTGGTGCAAAATCCGGCGATAAGCTCGGCCTCGGCATCGTGACGACCACCGACAAGTCGGCGGATGCGACAGCTGACAAGGACGGCGTTGCGCAGGCATACTCAACCTATACCGTGGTTACCGTCGGTGCCGACGGGAAAATCACCAGCTGCATCATCGACGCTTCGCAGTCAGATGTCAAATTCAATGCGTCAGGCAAGATCACGACAGACCTGCAGAACCCGAATCTGCAGACCAAGAACGAGCTTGGCGACAAGTATGACATGAGGAAGGCTTCAGGCATCGGGAAGGAATGGAACGAACAGGCTGCTGCATTTGCTGCATATGTGAAGGGCAAGACCATCAGCGAAGTCAAGGGCATATCCCTGAACGAGGAAGGAAGGCCTGCTGAAGCTGAGCTGGCAAGCTCTGTGACGATCCATGTGACCGACTTCATCACGGTCCTTGAAAAGGCTTCGCAGAACGCAAAATAGAAAAATCGGCAACTTTATGGTAATATCGATCAGGGAGGCGTTTACCGCCTCTCTGATTTGTTTTGCCACGGGAAGGCTGTGCGTGCCGGATCAACAAAAATGTGTAACAAAGCGTAGCAGGGATGCATGGCTTTCAGAATATCCCGTAACTGAAAAACGGTATAAATATCTGAAATACAATAAAAATGCATTTAAAGAAATGAGAGTACCTTAGACAGAAAGGATCATGAAGGTTCATGTTCAGCAGATTGTCCGGTGTTTTTGGCGGAAGTGAAAATGCAATGAAATACAGAAGACGCTTTGCGCTGTTGCTGAGTACAGTCTTTGTGGGGGCAATGCTGTCCTTCCTTGCCGGATGCGGCACGAAAAAGCCGGTCCGCCGTGAGGCCTCTTTTCTGAGGCTTTTCGATACTCAGACGACCATAATAGCCTATATGGATGACAAGGAGGAGTTCTCGCGTTACGCACAGATGATTTACGACAGCCTGGACGAGTACCACAGGCTCTACGACATCTACAACAGCTATGACGGGATCAACAACCTGAAGACCGTAAACGATATGGCCGGAAAGGCGCCGGTAAAGGTCGACATAAGGATCATCGACCTTCTGAAGTACGCGAAGGAGTGGTATGAAAAGACCGATGGCGCAATAAACATAGCTTTCGGTCCGGTACTGAGGATCTGGCATGAATACAGGGAAAGAGGCATCGATGATCCTGAAAACGCAGGACTCCCTCCCAGGGAAGCATTGGAGGAAGCTGCCGGACATACCGACATAAACAAGGTCATAATAGACGAAGAAGCATCGACAGTATTCCTGGAAGATCCTGAAATGAGCCTCGATGTCGGGGCTATAGCAAAAGGATACGCCGTTGAGCAGGTGAGCAGGATGGTCGCCGAAAAAGGATTCACTTCCGGACTCATCAGTGTAGGCGGCAATGTCCGTGCCATCGGTTCGAAGGATGGCGCGGGTACACCCTGGAACGTTGGCATCCAGAACCCGGATTCCGGGGAAGGGAATGCCATGATCCATATCCTGGACATCACCGATGCTTCGGTAGTCACCAGCGGCATATACGAGAGGTACTATACTGTAGACGGGAAGAACTATCACCATATAATAGATCCTGACACTCTCTTTCCGTCAGGAGAATTCAAGTCTGTTTCGATCGTATGCAAAGACTCGGGGATGGCTGACGCGCTGTCAACTGCGATTTTCAACATGTCCCTTGAGGAAGGCATGGCATTCATAGAGTCGATCCCTGACGCAGAGGCAGTTTGGGTGCTGAACAGCGGAGAACTGAGATATTCTGGCCATTTCAGGGATTACCTCAATAAATAGCCATATTTGCAGACATTGGGGTAATAAAGTGTCCGGATACCGGGAAAACTAATATAAGTCGGTAAGGTCCCGTTGTTGTGATAAGTATACAAAATGCAAAAAACATATTTTCAAAAGAAAATATTATGTTATAATGATATGGGCTATCGACAGAATTACACATTATTGAGATGTCATCCAATAATTACATAATACATAAATGGAGGTAGTTATGACTAAATACGTTTACCTGTTTAGTGAAGGCAATGCCTCGATGAAGGAACTTCTCGGAGGCAAAGGCGCAAACCTTGCAGAGATGACAGGCCTCGGACTTCCGGTGCCAAGAGGGTTTACAGTGACAACGGAAGCCTGCACCAGATATTACAACGACGGACAGGTGATCGCGAAGGAGATCGAGGACCAGATCTACGATGCCCTGGCCAGAATGGAAAAAATCGTCGAAAAGAAATTCGGGGACCCGTCCAATCCGCTGCTCGTATCGGTAAGGTCCGGAGCCAGGGTCTCGATGCCCGGCATGATGGATACTATCCTGAACCTGGGCCTCAATGACGAGGTCGTCGTAGGGCTTGCAAAGCTCACCAACAACGAAAGGTTCGCTTATGACAGCTACAGAAGGTTCATCCAGATGTTCAGCGACGTCGTAATGGAGATCGAGAAATCGAAATTCGAGGATATCCTCGACGAAGTCAAGGAAGCCAAGAACGCGAAACTCGACACTGATCTGGATGCTGAAGACCTGAAAGAGGTAGTCAGGAGATACAAGGAACTGTACAAAAAGGAAAAGGGAACAGACTTCCCGCAGGATCCCAAAGCTCAGCTCATGGAAGCTGTCAAGGCTGTTTTCCGTTCGTGGAACAACCCCAGGGCCATCGTTTACAGAAGGCTCAATGACATCCCGGGCGACTGGGGCACAGCCGTAAACGTACAGGAAATGGTTTACGGAAACATGGGCAACGATTCGGGTACCGGCGTTGCATTTACGAGGAACCCGGCCACAGGTGAAAAGAAACTGTACGGCGAATTCCTGATGAATGCGCAGGGCGAGGACGTCGTTGCCGGAATAAGGACTCCCGAGCCCATCGATGTGCTCAGGGAGATCAACCCGGATGTTTACAACCAGTTTGCAAAGATTGCTGAGACTCTTGAGAAGCACTATAAAGACATGCAGGACATGGAGTTCACCATCGAGAGAGGTAAACTTTTCATGCTCCAGACCAGGAACGGCAAGAGGACTGCTGCAGCCGCTCTGAAGATAGCTGTCGACCTGGTGAATGAAGGAATGATCACCAAGGAAGAGGCTATCCTGAAGGTGGATGCGAAGCAGCTTGATACACTGCTGCATCCGGCATTCGACCAGAAGGCACTGAAGGCTGCAACACCGATCGCAAAAGGTCTTCCTGCATCGCCCGGTGCAGCTACCGGAAAGATATATTTCACAGCTGAAGATGCAGTGAATGCGTACAACAACGGAGAGAAAAAGGTTATACTGGTAAGGCTTGAGACCTCGCCTGAAGACATCGAGGGCATGCATGTTTCACAGGGTATCCTGACAGGCCGCGGCGGTATGACATCCCATGCGGCGGTCGTCGCACGCGGAATGGGCAGATGCTGTGTCGCTGGCTGCAGCGAGATCAAGATCAACGAGCATGAGAAATATTTCGTTGACAAGAACGGCAAGAAGTATGTCGAAGGTGACTGGATCTCACTGGACGGCTCCACCGGAAATGTATACGGTGAACAGCTCCCGACAGTCGAGCCCGAGATGGCCGGTGACTTCGCAACGCTCATGTCATGGGCTGACGAGATCAGGGCACTGAAGGTCAGGACCAACGCCGATACACCTAAAGATGCCGATGTGGCAGTCAGGTTCGGAGCTGAAGGAATAGGCCTGTGCCGTACTGAGCACATGTTCTTCGAATCCGACAGGATATTCGCATTCAGGCAGATGATCGTCGCCAATAATGTCGAACAGAGAAAGAAAGCCCTTGAAAAGATCCTGCCGATGCAGAGAAGCGATTTTGAAGCGCTCTTTACAGTAATGAAAGGCCATCCTGTGACCATAAGGCTGCTGGATCCGCCGCTGCATGAGTTCCTGCCGCAGGACGAGGACGAGATCAGGGAACTGGCAGACGAACTCGGCATGCCTGCTGCTGAACTGAAGAACGTCATCAAGAACCTGCATGAACTCAACCCGATGATGGGCCACAGGGGCTGCCGTCTGGCCGTTTCATATCCTGAGATCGCCGAGATTCAGACCAGGGCGATCATCGAGGCTGCAATAAATGTCAATAAGAAGGGCATGAATGTGATTCCTGAGATCATGATCCCGCTGGTTTGCGACGTCAAGGAACTGAAATTCGTCAAGGACGTCATCGTCAGGACTGCTGACGCTATCATAAAGGAAGCTGGAGTCAGCCTGGAATACAAGGTAGGTACCATGATCGAGATCCCGAGGGCTGCGCTGCTGGCCGATGAGATCGCAAAAGAGGCAGAGTTCTTCTCCTTCGGTACCAACGACCTGACGCAGATGACCTACGGCCTGAGCCGCGACGACGCCGGAAGGATCCTTGAGGACTACTACCAGGCAAAGATATTCGAATTCGACCCGACAGCAAGGCTCGACCAGAATGGCGTAGGCAAGCTGATGAAGATAGCTGTCGAGGGCGGAAAGGCAACAAGGCCCGATATCAAGCTTGGTATCTGCGGAGAGCACGGCGGAGATCCGTCATCAGTCGAGTTCTGCCATAACATCGGACTTGACTATGTATCATGCTCGCCGTTCCGTGTGCCGATAGCAAGGCTTGC
>JAKOPX010000195.1 GCA_029778665.1 Bacillota bacterium
ATGAAATGGGAACTGCAGTACAACGGCCGTTCGCCCAGGACAGCAAGGCAGTTCGTGGATTGGCTCGAGGCTGAGATCAGCGGCGGGGAACGGGAGGGATCCTGACGGATCTGAAGCAGTGCGAACGGCATTTAAATGATGCAAGAAGTGATGACACACCTTTCCGGACACAATGATACATCCTGCAGACGCTGATCAATTATTCCCGGTACCATAATGGTGCCGTATTTTTTTGGAACATGTCACATTCATAAATCAATGTACGTTATATATGATGAAAAAATCAACGGCAAAGGAGAAAAAACCTTGTCAGTCAGCAGTTGTTTCGAAAGCATCTACGAGAAGTACAGCAGGAAAATATATACATATTGTTACAGGATGACTGCGAGCGTCCACACGGCACAGGAGTTCATGCAGGATACGTTCGTCAGGCTTGTTGAGAAATACGGCAATGTGACTCTGCAGGACAACGAGGTTTCCGCATTTCTCTACAGGATAGCCCATAATCTGTGTGTTGACCATATCAGGAAGGAATACAGGTTTTCGTCAGTTAAGATGCTGCTGTTCAAACCGGACGGTCCGGTCAATATAGAAGAACATGTCGTTAACGACTATTACAGCGAGGCCATGGAGAAGTGTCTGAACGCTCTGACTCCAGTTCAGAAAAGCATCCTGATACTGCACATCGTTGAAGAACTTCCTCATGGCCAGATCGCAAGGATCCTGAACAAGTCGGAAGTGGCTGTCAGGAAGCAATACCAGAGATCGAAATCCAAAATCAAAAAAATGCTTGAAAAGGAAGGTGTGGTAAAAGGTGAAAGAATCAGCCTGGTTTAATGAATTCAAACGATACCTGACCGAGGAGCCTGTCCCCGGGATCGATTTTTCAAAAAGCCGGGAAGCCATATGTGAAAAACTCGAGAAACGCACGGTGGATCGCAGCGCGCGGTTGCGCAGCAAGAGGCTGCTGGTCGCCGCCGCAGTCGTGGCGTGCCTTGTCGCATATCCCGTTTATGCATTGACGTACTCATACTTCAGGGAATTGAAAAATTCCAATGACAACATCCAGGTAAAGTTCCAGACCCCAACCGATGAAATCAGGCAGTTGATTGAGGATAAAGCTGCCGGTGATGCATATATCGAATCAAATTTCGGAGAAATCCTCCGGGAAAGGTACGAAACCCTGCAGCCAGGAGAAGCTGAAAAGATCATAGTGAGAGATCCCGAAGGAGATGGCAAGAAGTTCTTCACGAGCGTACTTTCCAGGCCCCAATATGTAGACAGCTTAGACGCGTTTGCAGACGGACTGGCAGGCAAAGAGGGATTTGGATCTTTCAGGCCGGCCATGGAACTGCCGGGCGGGTTCAGATTTGAAAAAGGCGTGTACTACTACACAGGCGACTATTACATGACGGAGGACGAAATGGAAGCTCTCATGGCGGAAGCGGAAAGGAACGGGCAAAACTACGCGGTCAAACAAATAACCCATACCGATGAAATCGAACGTGTAGTAACATGCTATAAAAATGAGCTTGATGAAGGTGCAACTCTTAGCGTGCATGTCCAGTACAACAGCTTTGACACGTATATTCTGCCTGAAGGGTCCGAAGCGGAGGAACTGGACCTCAACGGGATCGGGATAGTCGCCTATGGGCTGCCCGATAAGGATGGGAATTTTACCAGGAAGGCATACAACCTTGTTGCGAATGACATGTTCTACCTGTTCCAGTTCTCAAAAGATATCGGAAACGACAGTGCCACAGAAATAATCAGTGCATTTATCGGCCTGCAGTAATTCGGATAACATAACCCAAGTGCCGGGCACGTCACGTGGACACAATCCGCTTAACACGATGCGGATCGACAAATGTCCGGGCGACGTGCCTGGCATTTTTTTAATTTACTCCCTTGCGATGACAAGTTCACCCAGGTATCCTTTCGGGCGGTGCAAAGACCTTTATGAGAATTGCAGGGATTGCAAATGCTGCTGCAGCAATCATATAATCCTGACATGTAATCATCGTTTTACAAATCTCATGTTATTATTTTACAATAACACAGCAAATGATTCATACATAGAGCTGAAACTTTCTCGGGACACAGAACTAATGTATGATTTTACCAATTTGAAGTGGCACTTTATTGAAAAATATCTATAGCAATAGCAATAAATGTCGATATTTATTTTTAGGGCGTAAAATTGAGGGTATATAGCTATATCGTAAAAACATGAGCATAAGTTCAGATAAAGAGGCAGTCTGGAATGAAAGATAGAACCGTAGTCCATGATATTTGTCTCCGGCATTACAGAAGACGGGAAACCAGGACCTATAATAGAAGTCAATGACACAGCCTGCAGAATGCTGGGATATAAGCGGAAGGAACTGCTCTCGAGGCGCCTTTCTGAACTGGTGGAAAATATTGCGGCAGATAATATGGCAAATCTCGCCGGGCGGCTGCTGAACGGTGAAGATGTGTCCTGCGAAATGGTTTTTTCCGCAAAAAGCGGGGAGCGTATCTATACTGATACCAGGGCCCGTATTTTCGAATACGGAAGTCTGAAGGTCATCCTTACTGTTGCACGGGATATTACGAAGCAAAAGCTGACAGAAAAGAAACTGACAGAAAAAAACGCCCAGTTGACAAAAACACTGAGGAAACTTGAACATGCCAGGGAGCAGCTCATATACAGTGAGAAGCTGGCGTGCATAGGCCAGCTCGCAGCCGGCGTCGCACATGAGATCAACAATCCTCTCGGCTTCATATGCAGCAACATGGAGATCACCAGGAAGAATTTCGGGGACTTCAGGGAAATCCTGTCTGCATACAGGGATTTTGCCCTGTTGGTTCCGGACCTTTCGGCGGAAGACATCATAGAAAAAATACGTAGGCTGAAGGCCCTGGAGAGCGAAAAAGACCTGGATTTCATGCTGAAAGACCAGGGCGATATGTTCGACGATATAGAGGACGGCCTGGAGAGGATCAGCGAGATCGTCACAGGCCTGAGAGCATTTGCGAGGCAGGGACTTGAAAATGTGTTTGAGGAGTACGATCTGAATAAAGGGATACATAACGCCCTGCTACTTGCAAGAAACGACATAAAATACCATGCCGACGTAAAGCTTGATCTTGGTGAGATCCCATTGATACAGGCGATAAGCAGCAGGATCGATCAGGTACTTCTGAATATCATCCTAAATGCTTCCAGTGCCATCAAAGAGAAAAAAATGGAGAAACCAGGGCTGATCACCATAACGACTGATACAGAAAATGGTTTCGTAAAATGCCGGATCGAGGACAATGGTATCGGCATAGAGAAGAAAAACATCGGAAAAATATTCGATCCGTTTTTCACTACAAAGCCCCCGGGTCAGGGAACCGGCCTTGGACTAAGCATTGCCTATGACATCGTTGTAAATCAGCATGGCGGGCAGATACTTGTGGAGAGCATGCCGATGATGGGCACCTGCTTTACCATCCTGCTCCCTGTTGACCGACAGCCGGAAACAGGTGACCCGAAATGAAAAAAAGCATACTGTTCGTAGACGATGAACGGCCTATCCTGGCTTCGCTGAGAAGGGCATTTGCCGGCAGCGGTTTTGAAATATCACTTGCTGAGAGCGGGGAGGAAGCGCTGTCGATCCTTGCGGAAAAAGCGACAGATCTGGTACTCACTGATGTAAGGATGCCCGGTATGAACGGATACCAATTGCTGAAAGAAATCAGGGCAAGATATCCTTCTGTCATCAGGGTAGTCCTGAGCGGCTATAACGATGAGGACCTGGTGATACGGATCCAGAGGGAGAGCCTTGCAAAGCGTTATATTCTGAAACCATGGAAGAACCAGGAACTGATACGTACGGTCGAGCAGATATTCTGCGTTGAAGGAGCGCTTAAGCACAGGAACCTGCTGGAACTTGTAAACAGGATCGAGTTCCTTCCTTCGCCCGGAGACATCTGTGCCAGGCTGAACAAGCTGGCGGAGCAGGGCGCCGGTATCGATGAGATCGCAAAAACCATTGAAACCGACCAGTCTCTTACGGCAAAGGTATTGCAGGTGGCAAATTCATCCGGATATGGTATAAAGACTGGTTCTGTCAGACAGGCGATAGATTATCCCGGACTGAACAACGTAATGAATATATTGCTGAGTGCGGAGGCGTTCAATAATAGCGGGACTGCCATCAATCCGCACCTCAGGAAGGATATCGATGTGCTCTGGAAGCATGCCGTGCTGACAAATAAAATACTGGCGCATCTTTACAGGCGGATAGCGGGGCATCCAATACCCGATATGTGTTCAACGGCAGGATTGCTGCATGATATCGGGAAAGTTGTGCTGATATCGAATTACACCGACAGGTACCTGAAAGCTGCTTCAGCTATCAGGAACAAGAAGGACATGTATTACTATTATGAAAAAATGGAGTTCATAGACATAACCCACCAGGAGTTGGGCGCATATCTCCTCAACTGGTGGGAGCTTCCTCAGATCATGGTGGAATCATCGCTGTACCATCATGATCCGCTGGATGAAAACGTGACGGACAAAGAACTGATGTGTTTGCTGTATATTGCGGACACCTGCTCCTGGAATTTCATCTGCGAAGGTGCCAATCTGGCGTTGGATCCTGAAGTGCTGGATCTGCTGGCAGTTTCAAAGGATGATATAGATCAGATCATAAAGGATATCCGGTTCTGCTGAATGACCAGGTCTGCAATTCGTCGTGCAAAATCAACATTTCATGTCCGTTTATCTGCGTTTCGCGGGCAGAACAACAAATCCGCCGGCAGAGAAGATATTATTACGCTGGGCTATCAATTTCTCTGCACACGGATTTCTTTGCATCAGCGCATCTTCAACAAAGGATATTTATGACATAAATAACAAAATATTGATATTTGACGAGGTGGCTGAACGATGAAAAGAGTACTCATCGTAGACGATGCTGCATTTATGAGAGCATCAATCAGGACCATACTTGAGAGGAACGGTTTTGAAGTGGTCGGTGAGGCTGAAAACGGCGCAATTGGGGTTAAAAAATACCAGGAACTGCATCCCGATATCGTCACCATGGATATCACAATGCCTGAAATGACCGGCCTTGAGGCGCTCAAGCAAATCCGCAGTTTCGATCCGGACGCAAAGGTGATCATGATAACTGCAATGGGACAGGAGCATCTTGTAAAAGAAGCCATCCTGAGCGGGGCGAAATCTTTCATTGTCAAGCCGTTTAAGGAAGACCATGTGATCCAGACCCTCAAGAAAATATAAAAGCTGTAAAGAGGATGGTAGGTATGTCAGATCAGTTTTTAAGCGGACATATGCTCGATATGTTTGTGTTTGAGACGACCCAGCTGCTGGAACAGCTTGAGGCGTGTATCCTGGATGCCGAGAAAGACGGCTTTTATTCCGGGAACGCCATCAACGAGATATTCCGCATCATGCATACTATAAAAGGATCTTCTGCAATGATGAGATATGATGGTATTTCATCGCTTGCCCATTCGATCGAGGACCTGTTCTACCTTCTTCGGGAAGGAAGTTCCTGTGATGTCGAATACTCAGAGCTTTCGGACCTGGTACTCGCCGGTGTGGATTTCATAAAAGCACAGATCGAAAGTATCAAGTCCGGAGGAGCCGCCGTTGGTGATGCTTCGAAGCTGATAGCGGACAACAGGGCATTCCTGGCCAGGCTGAAAGGATCAGAGCCCGGAAATCGGGAACCTGCAAAGCAGGAAACAGATACGGCAGAACCGGGGCCGGATCACGCCGGGCAGGAACAGGACCTTGCCAGACAGGATGATCCTTCCGGCAGCAAATACATAAATTCATTCAGGGCCGTCATCCGCTTCCAGGAAGACTGTGAGATGGAGAACCTCAGGGCATTCAGCGTGATACACAACCTGGAGGAGGTTGCAGGAGGTATCCGGCATGTGCCTGAGGACCTGATGTCTCCTGACGCTTCTGAAGTCATTCGGCGCGATGGCTTTACCATCAGTTTCAGGACCGACTGCTCCTATGTGGACATACATCAGCTGCTGATGCAGACTGTATTCCTGAAGGAACTGGAGCTGGAACAGACAGATGAAAGCGAGGCTGCTCAGGAAGCCGGGATTACAAAGCCTTCTGCCGGGGAAAGGACAGCGGATCCCGGGGAGGACAGGGCGGCAGACTACGGCATGCAGAGCATAAGCCGCGATCACACGAGCCATCAGAACATCATTAGTGTTCCTGTTGCAAAACTGGATAAGCTCATGGACCTGATGGGAGAATTCGTGATCGCTGAGGCGATGGTAATCCAGAATCCTGACCTGGACGGCCTGGAACTGAACAATTTCCAGAAAGCCGCCCAGCGCCTCAACAAGATAACCAAAGAGATACAGGATATGGTCATGTCCATCAGGATGGTCCCGTTGGCAGCGACTTTCCAGAAGATGAAACGGGTCGTGCGTGACATGTGCAAAAAGCTCGGGAAGGAAGCGGACCTTGTTATTATCGGCGAAGAGACCGAGGTCGACAAGAACATTATCGAACATATATCGGATCCTTTGGTCCACCTCGTCAGGAACGCGCTTGACCACGGGATCGAATCCACACAGGAAAGGCTTGCAGCCGGAAAGGACAAGAAAGGAACGATCACACTGGAAGCCAAGAGCGCCGGCGGCGATGTGCTGATCATCGTGCGTGACGACGGAAGGGGCCTGGACAGGGAGAAGATCCTGCAGAAAGCCAGGGAGAAAGGGATGCTCTACAGGCCTGAATCAGAGATGACCGACAGGGAAGTGTTCAATCTTATACTGCTTCCAAGCTTTTCAACAAGGGATGATGTGACCGAGTTTTCAGGCCGTGGTGTCGGAATGGATGTCGTGGTGAAAAATATCGAAGCAATAGGAGGTTCGGTCATCCTCGACAGCACACCGAATGCCGGCACAACAGTGACTTTGAAAATACCGCTTACGCTTGCCATCATTGACGGCATGAACATCAAGGTGGGGAAGGCGATTTTCACACTGCCTACCATTTCCATAAAGGAATCTTTCAGGCCCCAGGCGGGAGAAGCTTTCACCGATCCCGAGGGAAACGAGATGATCATGGTGAGGGGAAACTGTTATCCGATCCTGAGGATGCATCAGTATTACAACATCTCCACAGACATTACTGATTTTACTGAAGGCATCATGATAATGGTCGAACATGATGAAAAAACACTCTGCATATTTGCTGATGAACTGCTGGGCCAGCAGCAGATAGTCGTAAAGTCCCTGCCGGAATACATCAGGCAATTCAGGAAGGTAAAGGGGCTGGCTGGATGCACCTTGCTGGGCGACGGAAACATCAGCCTGATACTGGATATCGGGGGGTTGATATATGGAAAGGATAGCAAATGACAGTACAGAGGAATGACCCCATCAAGAAAGGAAAGGAGATGATGGTATGGCAGACGTGATCGATAACACGATCGATATGGAAGAGGATACGCTGAAAGGCAGGTTCCTGACATTCTCCCTGGGGAGTGAAAGCTATGGCATCGAAGTGAGGTATGTGACCGAAATAATAGGGATGCAGGCCATTACGGAAATACCGGAGCTTCCGGAATATGTAAAGGGGATCATAAACCTGAGGGGCAAGATCATCCCGGTAATGGACGTCAGGCTCCGGTTCAAAAAGGAGCCGAAGGAATACAACGACAGGACCTGTGTCATAGTAGTGGACATAAATGATATATCGATAGGTCTTATCGTCGATACGGTTTCAGAGGTGATCACCATTCCCGAGGAAGACATCGTTGAACCACCGCAGATGAACAAAGGGTTCAACAACAGGTACATAAAAAACATCGGCAAGGTCGGCAATGATGTCAAACTGCTGCTTGACTGCGAAAAGCTGCTCACTGCTGACGAGATCGAAACTCTTAGCGAAGTGATTTGAATTTTTCATACAAACATGATTGGAGGGAACCATATGAAATGGTTTTATAATCTGAAAATATCCACGAAACTGATCGTCGGCTTTCTTCTTGTGGCAGTGATCGCAGGCGTGGTAGGTATCGTTGGACTTATGAACATTACAAGAATCAACGAAGCCGACACACTGATGTTTGAGAACAACACGATGGGGATCAACTACTCGGCAAACGCAGCCAGGTATTATCAGAGAATGAAATATAACATCGCTGAATGCATAATTTTGAGGGATGACAGCAAGAGGAATGAATATGCGGGCAACATCAGCAGTTTTATTGGAACGATAGATGAGCAGCTGGCGAATTATGAATCGCTGAGTATCAGTGATGAAACAGACCGCGAAATATTCAACAGGCTGAAATCAAGCTGGTCGCAGTATAAGAACCATATGTCGAATATAGTCCGGTATATCCAGGCCGGGCAGTATGACGCCGCTGAAAATGAATTGCTCGGAGAATCGGATGCCATTGGCAATCAGGTCCGTGATATCCTGGTCGAACTTGTGGACTACAACCAGAAAAGTGCCGATGAAAGGGCCGACAGCAACACGAAACTGGCCAATACCGCCATATCCCTTATGATTATACTGATATTGATCGGCATTGCCCTGGCGGTCTTCCTGGGACTCTTCATATCACGGATCATCAGCAGTCCCGTGAAGAAAATAGTCACCGCAGCCAACCAGCTGGCACTGGGAGATATGGATATAACCTTCGATACGGAATACAGAGATGAAACCGGGCAGCTTATAAAAGCGTTCAAAAACCTGGTTGCCAGCACCAGGGAACAGGCGTCTCTTGTCGAGAGAATAGCCGACGGAGACCTCACAGTCGATATCCCGATACGGTCCGACAAGGATCTGCTCGGACGCAAGCTTTCCGAAATGGTGCAGAAGATCAATGGCCTGCTGCTCAATATCTCCAACGCCGCTGAACAGGTTTCAGCAGGATCGAAGCAGATCTCTGACTCCAGCATGGCCCTTTCACAGGGGGCGACCGAGCAGGCAAGTTCGATTGAGGAACTTACAGCATCTATAGAACAGGTATCGACCCAGACAAAGGTCAATGCCGATAATGCAAGCAAGGCAAATGAAATGGCGGAACAGGCAAAGAATTATGCTGTCACCGGCAACACCCAGATGAAGGAAATGCTGAAAGCGATGGATGACATCAATGAATCATCCAGCAATATCAACAAGATCATCAAGGTAATAGATGACATAGCATTCCAGACCAACATACTTGCGCTCAATGCAGCGGTCGAGGCGGCAAGGGCAGGCCAGCACGGTAAAGGTTTCGCTGTGGTTGCCGAGGAAGTCAGGACGCTTGCAGGTCGGTCGGCCAATGCGGCTAAGGAAACGACTGCTCTGATAGAAGATTCGATCAAGAAGTCCGAGGAAGGCACCAGGATCGCAAAGGAGACTGCAGAGGCCCTTGGGAAGATCGTGGAAAGTGTCGAAGCCGTGACCGGACTGGTGAGCGAAATAAACACCGCATCGAATGAGCAGTCCGTGGCAATATCCCAGATAAACCAGGGCATCATGCAGGTATCCCATGTAGTACAGGAGAACTCCGCGACATCAGAGGAAAGCGCGGCTGCAAGCGAAGAGCTTTCCAGCCAGGCTGCGATACTGTATGATCTGATCAGGCAGTTTAAGCTCAATGGGGACGCTACATCTCGCGACAGGAACAGCGGAATGAATCACTCGGTGCCAGGCATGCCTGATAACATGCAGGCAAAAGGGAAGAATGACACTGCCACGCAGGAAGCGGGCATACATAAGCCCGACATGTCTAAGCTCGTGATTTCACTGAATGATATGGATTTCGGCAAATACTGATCCGATAAAGAGTGGTGCCTGGTATGTCACAAGTCAATGCGAAGTGCCAGGCGCCATTTTTTATTGTATAATTTACTAGGGTACTCCAACCCGGCAAACGACGGTGAAGGGCATGAGCGGGTAGGGAAAGGACACTGGGAAGCACATTGCCGGCATAACCTCACCAGACCATGCCGCGGCCGATGCCGCAAGGGGAAAGCTCGACAGCCTGGCGAAACATCCGGAAATGGGCCGGGCAGAGGCAGTGGACGGAAGCTGCGGGATGATGTTTGGCATTGCTTGCAGCAACTCTGAAAGTGTGGACAGAAATATTACGCGTTATAGGGACGGTACTGAAATGGACGCACTGATCCATGTTATCCGCCACGGGCGGACCAATGCGAATAAGAATGGTCTTTACTGCGGCAGCACTGATATTTCGCTGTCGGAAGAAGGGATAAAAGAAATACTGTCATACAAGGAAAATGGGATATATCCTGAAGCAGAACTGTACATAACGAGCGGCATGAAAAGGACTGTCGAGACTCTCAGGCTGATCTATGGCGACGTCAGTTATGTTACGGTAGCAGGCCTGCGGGAATATAACTTCGGCGAGTTTGAGATGCGCAGCCATAATGAACTGGAGCGCAGGCAAGAATACCAGGCATGGATGGCTGATGAAGCCGGTGATGTATGCTGCCCGCGCGGGGAGAGCAAAGCTGGATTCTGCAAAAGGGTCGAACGGGGGATAAGTGAAGTCCTTGAGGAAATCGAGAAACGAAAGGCGGGTTCTGCAGTCGTCGTGTGCCATGGCGGCGTCATAATGGCCATCATGCACATACTGTTTCCGAATGAGAGAAACTATTATGAATGGCAGCCCGATAACGGGCTTGGCTATACGCTGCAGTATTACGACGGCAGGTTCACAGGTTATCGGGAAATAAGCCCTGATTACTGAGAAATGCTGTCGTTCCAAAAGGCCCGCCTGTCAGTCAGTTGACCGGTCGGCCAGCTATTGGAGCGGCAAACCGGCCGGGACTGTCGGGCAAGTTTCACTCCAGCAGAAATTGCGTGATTTCGAGCCTCGTTATGCATCAAAACAATAAAAGCCTGATAAATCAGGCTTTTATAATATGGCGGAGAGTCAGGGATTCGAACCCTGGATACCCTTACGGGTATACATGATTTCCAGTCATGCGCCCTCGACCATCTAGGCGAACTCTCCAGGTCGAAAATCATCCATATATTTAATTTTGGCTGCGTGCACATGCAAAGTGCTTTCTGTGCCGCTTAACTATAATACACCAGAACAGGCCGGATGTCAATCGGAAACGGCGTGGAGGAATAATGTGGACTGGCGCATCGGTTTGTGATATTTCTGCTGTTTCGTTGACGTGATTACCATATAATGATACTATTTTATCGTAATGAATGGAGGAGACGGCGATGAAATCAAGATCAAGATTCAGTAACCTTGCTGTCAGCAGGGTAAGAAGAAAAAGGCCTGTCAGGAAAATCGTAACGATTGCCCTGATCATACTGGCTGTGATCGTTGTCGCCGGCCTCGCAGCCATACCGCCGATGGTTATGAAGGACATGATCCTTCTGCACGCCGATGTCAAAGAGATGCATTTCCGGCATCCACAACCCGTCTGTCACGTCATATTTCGGCCATGAAAAAATGGTGGCTGACAACGGCTATTCGTCGCTCCTGATCGAAATGCGCTCCCACGGCAGAAGTGAAGGAGACAAAATATACGTTGGAACCAGGGAATACCTCGATGTGAAGGCAGGAACTGGATATATCAAAAGCCGGGCCGCGTATAAAGACTTGCCTGTAATCGTCTTCGGTGTATCGATGGGCGGCGCCACGGCAATCAATTCGATCGGGGAGATCCCGGACATATACGGACTGATCAGCGTTTCGGCGTTTTCGTCCTGGGAAGATGCGTTCTGTGACAATATGATCGGAATGGGATTCCCGCCAGTCGTCGCAAAAATAGAGAAGCCGTTCGTCAGGCTGTACATGGGACTCGAATATGGTTTCGGAAGTATCAGGGTAAGCCCGGTCAACGGGATAAAGAAGCTGAACGGCAGGCCTGCCCTGCTGATGCATTCCACTGAAGATTCACAGATACCTTACATCAGTTTTGAAAGGCTGAAGGAAGCGGCGTCCGGCACGGTCGAAACTTTCGTCCGCACCGGGGATCACCATATGATGTGCATGGAAGAGTATTTCAGAGAGCCATGGAAAGATGGGGAATACGCCGACGCCATCCTTTCGTTCCTGAAGAAGTACTTCTGAATGAGGTCCTGACCGCTGCATGGCTGCGGCTGTTGCCGTGGCTGCAATCGCGTGGGTGCTGCGCCAGTCCATCATGTTGCCGATGCTTTCGGTCTTGCTGACATTTCGTTACCTGTACAGAAATACTTCCTGTATGAAGATGCCATTTTCACCGGACATCGCTTAACTGCCGGGCAAATATCTCACTATGCCTGAAAACAGATCGACGATCCAGTCAGGCAGTTCCGGGAATGCAGCCCGGATGAGAGCGGCCGCCTGAGCGCTTGTCTCAGGGGTTACCTGGCTTATCCTCAGCATATATTCGCCGTCTATTTCATTTCCTATGGCAACAGTACCGGAGGCGACTCCTCCTATTGCTATTTTACCCAGGCAGACTCCGCCAATGGCCCCAAGCCCCATGGCAACTCCACCGAAAGCAACGGCGCCGACCGCCAGTCCGCCCAGGGCCAGCAGCAGGCCCAGAGCCATAGCGCCAAGCGCGAAAATACCGAAAGCCATAAATCCTACACTTATTATCCCTATCGGCATGATGCCAAGAGAAATAACTCCAAGCGATACAGTACCGATCGCAATTATGCCTTTTGCAACTGCGGGTCTGCCATACCTGTTTAATTTGATATGGACGAGCGGTATCCCGAATATGGTTGTTTTTGATTTATATTCATATGTCGGCTTAAGGTATTTCATGTGTTCTGAAATATCTGACAGCAGTTCATTCAGCAGCTCGCCTTTATTTTCATAGATCGAATCCATGAATTCGCGTGCGACTTCCTTCGGGTCGCCCATCCGGGCCAGCACGCTGTCTATGTCTTCCGTGTGTGCAGCTTCGCTGAGCTGCGAGACCAGATCTTTCCTTATGCGTTCCTTGGTTTTACTGTCGGCAATGATGCATGAAAGAACTTCATTTACGTAACGGTTGATTTTTTTCATTAAGGCAATACCCTCTTTCATATATAAACTTTGCCGGCTATCGGCCTTTGACGGTTATTGGTCAAGTACCAGCCGGATAGCATATATGAGCGTTTCAAGCTCCTGCTTCATGTTTCCCAGCGCTTTGGTGCCCTCATCCGTTATCATATAGTACTTTCTCGGAATGCTTCGCCTGTCGGGCTCCTGTTCCCAGAAGCTTTCGATATATCCGCTGTCCTCGAGCCTGTACAGGACAGGATAAAGCGTGCCTTCTTTCATTCTGAATACGCCGTTGCTCCTCGTGTCCAGTTCCTGTATCAGCTGGTAACCGTACATCTTTTCTTCACTCAGAAGGCTGAGTATCAGTATCTCTATGACGCCTTTCTTCAGCTGTTTGCTGACTTCTGTCAAGTGTATGCTCTCCATTTCTAAGCATTTAGTATTACTAAATATATGATAATAGAAGGTATATTCAGCGTCAATACTGATTTTGAATTATGGCTAATCGACTATCTGTCTGATAGAATTGATTAAGGAAGATGTGGATGAAATCATACCTTGAATCCTTATGATTTCAGACCGCATGCACGGCATAAAATATAAATCTGCCCCGGGGGTAGAATATGAACAGCCTGTATTTATATGAAACACGTATCGGGAAAGTAGTGATAGGAGATAACGGGAAGGCCATAATCCTGCTGAAATTTGCCAGAGAGGACAGGAACGACAGCGACAGGACCGACGGGAACGGGACCGATACGGCAGGAGGGTGCATTTCTGAAAATGCTGAGACGTTACTGCAGCATACTGCCGGGAGTCCGTATGCCAGATCAGGAAAAGTCGCTTTTACCATCGGTGAAACGCCGCTGATAAAGGAAGCGGCAAAGCAGCTTGGCGAATACCTTGAGGGAAAGCGAAAAGTTTTTGACATTCCCATTCAGTTGGAGGGGACGCCGTTTCAAAAAGCTGTATGGCAGGCACTGCTCGGGATACCTTACGGCGAGACGAGGACATACGGCGAGATAGCCAGGCACATAGGGAATCCGAAAGCCGCAAGGGCGGTCGGGATGGCAAACAACAGGAACCCGGTCGCCGTGTTCGTTCCGTGCCATCGTGTGATCGGCGCCGATGGCAGGCTGGTGGGATATGCAAGTGGCCTTGATATGAAGAAAAGGCTGCTGGACCTGGAGAGGAAGCATTCATTAAGGCAGGCACAGGACAAATAAATGCGTTCTGTAAGCTATCCGGTGGAGGGATATCAGACAGTGGGCGGACCGGTCCGTGATGTGCAAAATATGGGGAGCTGTGAACTTCACAAGACAGGTGACGATCTTCACAGGTATGGCAATGGCTTTTATGAGACAGGTCACGGCAGGCTGCATATAGGCTGCCACCTTTCATCCTCGGGAGGATATCTGCAGATGGGGAAAACGGCTCTGTCCATCGGTGCCGATACTTTTCAGTTTTTTACAAGAAACCCGCGGGGCGGAAAAGCAAAAGATATCGATCCGGATGACGTTGCCTCGTTTTTGAGGCTGGCTCAGGAGAATGATTTCGTGCAGATAATGGCCCACGCTCCTTACACGCTGAATCCATGCGCGGCTGACAGGAGGGTCAGGGCATTCGCGCTGGAAGTCATGTCGGACGACCTGGCCAGGACGGAATACACCCCCGGCAACTTTTACAATTTCCACCCCGGCAGCCATGTCGGGCAGGGAGTCGCAGCAGGCATTGAACTTACAGCCGATCTCCTCAACAGGATACTCAGACCTGAACAGACCACGACCGTGCTGCTTGAGACCATGTCCGGGAAAGGCAGCGAAATTGGAGGCAGGTTCGAGGAGCTGCGGCAGATAATCGACAGGGTCGAACTGAAGGAAAAAATCGGCGTCTGTTTTGATACCTGCCATGTATATGATGCAGGTTATGACATAGTAAACGATCTGGACGGCGTTTTGAAAGAATTTGATGAGGTAATCGGGCTTGAAAGGCTCCGTGCAGTCCACATAAATGACAGCAAAAATCCGTTTCACAGCCGCAAGGACCGCCATGCGAGAATAGGTGAAGGGAGCCTGGGGATCGATACGTTTGCCAATGTGATAAACCACCCTAAACTCCGGCGTCTGCCGTTTTATCTCGAGACACCCAACGAGCCGGAGGGTCATGCACAGGAAATCAGGCTGCTTAAGGAATTGTACAGGCAGAGATAGGGGGCCGGTGAAAGTGCCGGCATTGATTCCACATACGGCGACAGGAAAGGTGCAATATGCAAGAGGAAATAAAAACAAGGCTCAAAGCTCTTTCTGATGAGAAATACAGGAAATTTGCCTCCGGGCTTCTGCCTGGCACCAGCAACTTGCTTGGAGTGAGGCTGCCACTTCTGCGTTCGATTGCCCGGGAAATAGCGAGGGGCGACTGGCGTGGATATCTCAAGACAGCCGATGACGAGTTTTTTGAAGAAACGATGCTCCAGGGCTTCGTCATCGGGTTTGCCAAAACCGATGACGAAGAGAAGCTGCAGCTTATAAGGGAGTTCATCCCCAAAATCGGTAACTGGTCGGTATGCGACAGTTTCTGTGCGAGCTTGAAATTCGTCAATAACAACAGGGCACGCGTATGGGATTTCCTGCAGCAGTATTTCAGATCAGACAGGGAGTTCGAACTGCGCTTCGCAATAGTGATGGGGATTTTCTATTATACATCAGATGACTACATTGACGAGTTTCTGAAACTGCTGGTCCGGATAAAACACGACGGCTATTATGTAAAAATGGCCGTAGCATGGGCGCTGTCCGCATGTTATGTGAAGTTTCCCGAAAAAACACTCGAATACCTGAAAAACAGCGAACTGGATGATTTCACGTACAACAAGGCGCTCTGTAAGATCATCGAGTCCAGGATGGTCGACGATGAAACCAGGGCCATGATCCGAAAAATGAAACGCAGATGAGCCAAATGAATAGTATAAGGTATTAAATTTCCTTATTTAAGCAACGCATTTGATCGCCTGGTTTGAAAATTCTGTGATTTTGTGATATATTTATATTGTTGCACAATTTCATATTCCGTCTTTTTGTACATCATTCAGCCGCTGAAAAGCGACCGGGAGTTTTCAACATCTTCAAACGTTAATCATCCGAATAAAATGCAGCTGACAGTATTTGCTCGTCGGCGGCTTGTCATGCGTGTTCATAAAATACGTAAATTTCTTATTTTGTAAAATCCAAAAAGGGAGGAGAGGATAGAATGATTGCTACTGACGAAAGAGCTACTCTGAAAGTCTGGAGGAGAGACGTCACAAACAGCAGATCCAGCAAAAAGCTGAGGAAAGCCGGTTTTGTCCCTGCTTCGATCAGCATCAGGGGACACGATTCGATTTCAGTTAAGATAAAAAAGGATGAACTGATGAAAAAACTAAGGAAGTATGGCAGGACCTTTATGTTCAATCTCGATGTCGACGGTGAGGAGACATATACCGCTATCGTAAAGGACATGCAGCATTCTGCAATAAACGGAGAACTGCTGGATGTCAGTTTCCAGCATGTTTCCCCGGATGAGGAGATAAGGGTAGAGGTCGATATCAGGATAACCGGCAGGGAAGCGGTGGAAGCAAGAAAGCTCCTTGCTGTTACACAACTGGACAGCATACCTGTAAGGGGCCTGCCGCAGAATATCCCTGAATACCTTTACATCGATGTTTCGAAGCTCAATGCTGATGACAGGATAACTGTCGGTGATGTCACATACCCGGAAGGCATTGTTCCGGACTGTGAAACTGACAGGATTGTGCTGGTGATCACTGAGGCCAAATCCAGCGACATTGATGAGAGCCAGGAGGGCGGAAATGACCAGGATAGGCAGAAGGCAGCAGGATGATGGGACCAATGCGGACTCATGGCTAAAAATCACGGATTTCATCGTCCGTGGTCAGATATCACGGAAAGGGGGTTTCTGCCGGTTGAGCAACTACGGCATGAAGCCCTCTTTTACTGCTGGTGAAAAAGTGCCCGGCCTTAGCCCGTTTTCCTGTCCGGCCGGCCAATATCGGTTTCTGCCGTCATTGCTGTTTTTTCATCCAAATATAAAGCTGATGATTATTATTCTGAAGGCAGGCACACCGATCCCTACCATTACCGCTGTCATCAGATGTTGTGCCGGATATGCCATCGAAAGTGCCGTAATTGTATCTTCACCGATGCGTGATACGCATATGGTGTGGACGAGATTGTAAAGGGCCTGTAGCATGGAAAGCATTGCCATAAGCAACATCGTTTGGTATGCTTGAAGGGATTCAGGCTTACTTGGTTTTTACATCTCTAAAACTGGAATCACAAGTGTATAATCCATCTATATGCTCAAAAAGATCTGGCTTAATCGGTGCAAACAGAGGATCCAGGATAAAATCTATACCTTCTCTTCGGGCTAATTTTGCAGCAGGAACGAAGTCACTATCTCCTGCTATAAGAACGATTCTGTCTACCTGCTTTTTGTAAGCCAACGAGGCAATGTCTATACCTATTTTCATATCAACGCCCTTTTGATCAATAGATAACTCGAAATCTTCTTCTTTTAAATCATTGAAACTGATTGTCTTATCACATAATTTTCTTAATGTTTCATACCGTAAGGTATAGTGAGCTTGACTATCAGCGAGTTTACCTAGACGAAGAGCAAATTTGCGCATTCTTTTTAACTCATTAAGAAAAGAAGTCATCCATATGTATAAATCTGTTTTTGTGAGGTCAATTTGCGTTTTAAGATATGGGTGATATACCTTTTTATCTATAGGGGGGCAATCATAATAAAAAATCCGGTATAAATCAGGCTTATTTTCATCATTGTCTTTGCTCTTATCATAAAATTTGACCAAGTGGCGATAGCAATAATCATTAAGTTCTTTAGCTCTTTCGGAAGGTTTTTTAGGACCTAGTTTAGTTTCAGCTCGTTTACGGTAAAAACCTCCATCAACGAGTATAGCGATTCTCATAAAACTTTCACCCCTGTAACTGCTTAACTAAAGCAAAAAATCCCAGGCTCGGCACTTCCCGTATCGTGGGAGGCTTACTGCTGGGACATAATAATACAGTGTAACGTCGTTACATTTATATATTATGCCCCGTATAAGTAGATGTCAATACGTTTTTTTACGCAATTTATCTTATTTTTTATTATTTTTTTATTAATTTTAGCATATTTTTGAACTAAATACTATTTCTTTTGGTATTTAGATTTACCTACTAATCCATTCTGCTTTTTTACTTTATTGATATCTGAGTAGTTCTCTTGTATACATTGGTCAGTGTTCTGTCGATAGGATTTAACTGGTTGGCAAGCCAAAGCAAAAAGCCCCAAACCCTGTAAGGCTTGAGGCTGATGGTGCGCCCGAAGGGATTCGAACCCCTGGCCTGCGGTTTAGGAAACCGTCGCTCTATCCTTCTGAGCTACGGGCGCATCTGTGGAATTTGCCTGTGGGAAAATCTCCATCACAGAACGTTATAATTTTATAATGATTATAGCGCATTGTCAAGCTTTATGCGAACATTTACATATAATGGATCACCTTGCGGACAAGGCCCGTGTAAACACAGGGGCTGTTTTTGCCGATATTTGTACTGGAATATGCTTTTTGGAGGAATGTTATGTTTTACGGCAGAAAGATCTGCAGGTCGGTTTTTATATCCCTTTTTGTCATAATGGTCGTTTTCACAGCTTTTCCGCGCATAGCATACTCTTACGACCCCGGGTTTGTTGCGTTTCCCTTAAGCCCGGATACGGACACGAAGATAAAGCTACAGTGGGATTCCGTTCCGGGAGCCAAAATATACAGGATATACAGGGACGACGGCAGCAGATCCGGTTTCGTACTCATCAGGGAAATAGACGTTAGTCAGGTGCTGGACCCGACATCATATACGGACCAGGGGCTTAAGCCTGAAACTACTTACAGATACAGGCTGGAAGCGTACGATGAAAACATGGGGACGCTTTTAACCGGGGATAAGACTGCTGTGGCAGTGACCACGGCCATGATACGTCCTTACGGTCTGAAGGCTGTATTTGATGTGAACTCAAGGAAGGCGATCCTTACGTGGAACAGTTCCGCGCTTGCGGAAGGAAGCAGGATCAACAGGTATGAAAGTGGCGTTTCTACATACAGGGACACAGCTGAAACAGCTTCGACAGAAGAACTGATACTTGGCGCGGGCTCAGTCAGATTCACCATCCAGACGATCTCATCAGGATATGGTATGTCCGGGCCTTCAGACACTGTGACTGTTGTGCCGGTGGAACCTCCCATGCTGTCTGCTGAGTATGTGAATGAAGGTACAGTAAAGATTTCATGGAACAGGCAGACAAATATCGACAAGTTCGTGCTGGAATGCTCAAAATGGGACGGAACATACTGGGGACCGTGGGAAACCATAGGCACCACGCTTTCAGGTAATTATATGACGCATACCGTCAATGAGGGCGGTAAATACAGGTACAGGCTGAAAGCAAGAGAAGACAAGGGATACAGGGGTTACAGCAATATAACCGAATACGTGAGCAGCCTTGCGGCGCCGACTGACCTGAAAGGAAGGATAACTGCGGCAGACTGCATCGAGCTTTCATGGACCAATCCTCCAGGAAATGAAGGCAATATCCAGGTATGGCGCAAAGCGGAAGGGGGAGGCACGTCTGGTCAATACGCGCATGTGGCGACTCTCCCGGGCACCGCAGACACCTTTTCAGACAGGTTCAGTATCCAGCGAGGTGTTACATACCATTACAGGATCAACGCCGCCGATGATGCCGGACACTATTCTTCATATGCCACTATTAGCATTACTGCAAAAGTTCCTGACGCACCTGCCGGCCTGAGAGCGAATGTCGTTTCCGGGTCAGGGGTGATCCTTTTGTGGGACGACAAGTCCAATAATGAGATCAACTTCATCATAGAAAGGTATGACGATGTCCAGAAGAAATACGTCACCATAGGCACTGTCGGCGCAGATACCACGACATATACGGACAGCACCGCAGTGCAGGGAAGCACTTATATTTACAGGGTATTCGCCTATAACGGCATGGGCAGGTCATCTTCGTCGAACGAAGTTACGATAAGTGCCTGGGACACGGCTGCGCCGGCTTCGCTCACAGTAACTCCGGTTTCGTCTACACGCCTGGACCTGTCGTGGAGCTATACCGGGTCAGAGAATTACAATACTATAATCGAGCGGAAAAAAGGTGCTGACGGCGCATGGACGCCTATATTCACGACTGCGGCAGGTGTTCTGAAATACAGTGATACCGGTCTGGAACCCAATACGAGATATTTTTACAGGGTAAGGAAAGCGCTTGGGACAGGGGTTTCGGGCGAACCATTCCCGGATGAGTCCGGTGTAGGAGCATATACATTGCTTCCCACCCCGACGATAACTGCCAGGCCGTCATCCGGCAATTCCATCTATATCACATGGTCCGGTGTAAGTGATGCGGATGTGGTGATCGAAAGGAAAATGCCCAGCGGGAACTTCAGCCCCATAATGACTGTCGGACCGTCGGTGCAGGGCTGGTATGACAACACGGGCCTTTTGCCGGGGGCATTTTATACATACAGGATAATGGCGAAAAATTCTGTAAACAGATCTTTGTACTCAAGTGAGCTGACAGTGCACAATTATTACCTTGAACCACCAACGCAGTTGAGTATATCTATAATGAAGAATTCCGAGATAGTTCTGCAGTGGCGTGACAACTCAACGGACGAAGCTGGTTTCGAGATATGGAGGAACACATATGGCAGCGGGCAGTATGTGCTCTATGCCACGGTCGATAAAAACGTCACCACTTTCACTGATAAAAATGTAGAAAAAGGAGTTCAGTACAGTTATAAGGTAAGGGCCTTTACACAGGGAGGCCATACCTATTCCGAATTCTCCGGTGTGGCATCCAGCGGTATCGGGATCATAAATCCTCCGGCGGATCTGACATATGACTATATATCGGAGTTCCAGATACAGCTTCGCTGGACAGATACCTCGAATAACGAACATGGCTTTATCGTGGAGCAAAAGATAGGGGACGATGGCGGATGGACCCAAATAGCGTGGGTTTCTGCCAATAACACCAAATATATAGTGTCGAACCTTAATAAATATACAAAATATTATTTCAGGGTGAGAGCCTACAACTACGCGGGGAATGTTGACTCGGTGAGTGAGGAGATCCTTGTGTCAACAGCACTGCCGGCTGCCCCTACCGACCTGACGGCGACGACTATATCCGCGTCCCAGATAAAACTGAAATGGACCGACAACTCGGATTCCGAAAAGGGCTTCAGGATTTTACGCAGCCTTTACAGCGACAGGTACTTCTATCCGGTTGCTGAAGTAGGAAGAGACACCACTGAGTATTATGACAGCGGTCTGAATGCGGGGACACGTTATTATTACAAGGTAGAGGCATTTAATGACGTCGGGCGCAGCGAGAGCAAGGTGGCGGATGCAAGGACTAACACCAGGGTGTACTTCTCAGATATCGGCAATGTTCCCTGGGCCAAGGATGCCATTGAGAACCTGGCGGGCCTGGGGGTGGTCAAAGGCGTTGCCGGTACACAGTTTATGCCGAACAATACCGTGACAAGGGCAGAGTTCGCGGCAATGATCATAAGGGCATTCAAACTTGAAACGGCGCCTGTCGGAAGCCTTGCAGATGTGAGATATGATAAATGGTATTACAGGGAAGTGATGATTGCTGAAAACTTCGGAATTATATCCGGGGACGCTAACAACAGGTTCTACCCTGAAAGGCCGATAACAAGGGAAGAAATAGCGGTGATGGTCTTCAGGGCACTCCAGGCTTCGGGCCGCAAGTTCAATGTGCATGACAATTCGGTCCTTGAGAAGTTCATAGACAGGAACAACATATCACCTGGCGCCGTTTCGAGCATGGCCGTGCTTGTCGGAGAAGGCATAATGGAAGGGCTGCAGGGGAACACCATAGGGCCCAAGTATAATGCGACGAGGGCACAGGCGGCTGTGTTCATTTACAGGGCGCTTACAATGACCGAACCCGGCGAAGCCAGGTGACAGGGAAATCCATGAACAGATATGCGACCGGGCTTTAAATATCTGCGACGGATCATGAGCGAAGTCAAGGCCGGCAACCGGACTGGATCCCGGCTGACTGAAGCGAAAACAGCTAAAAAGCTGCAGCCGAATGTCAAAAGGCTGCAGCTTTTATACCGTTGTATGCCTGATATCTGGAAATTGCGCACTTGAGATGAAAACCATGTATGTGGAAATCATATATAGCTCGTACACAAATTATACTGCTTCTTCAGCTTTTCCACGTGCATGTAATGGTCCTTGTGGGCGAGCCCGGAAGCCGCTTCCTCGTCCAGGACGACGATGACTCCGCCGGGGTGGAGCTGGATCGCAGAGGCGGTTATCTGCGATGTGACAGGCCCTTCCAGGGCTTTTGCCACCACGGCGGCCTTTTTGCTCCCGCTGGCGAGCATCATGATGTTCCTTGCCTCGAGGATCGTGCCAATACCCATGGTAATTGCAAAATGCGGCATTTCTTCCCTGGACACTCCTGCTTTTTTATAGAACATCTCGTAATTATCATCGAGGGTCTGTTTCGCCAGCGCTTGTACTCTCGTCCTCGATGCCAGAGAAGACCCGGGCTCATTGAACGCCCAGTGCCCGTCTCCGCCAATGCCGAGCAACTGGAGATCTATCCCGCCGGCCTTTTTTATCTCTTCTTCGTACCATTTGCAGAATTTTTCCGGGTCACTGGTCCTGCCGTCCGGTATGTGGATGTTCTCTTCTTTAATGTTTATATGCCTGAAAAGCTCTTCATACATGAACCTTGCGTAGCTTTGATCCTCGTCGTACGGTTTGGAAAGGTCGATCCCGATTCCCAGGTATTCATCAAGGTTGAAGGTCCTGACCATTGAGAAGTCCAAGCCTTCTTCTTTGTGCATCCTGACAAGTTCCCTGTACGTCCCTATCGGAGTGCTTCCTGTAGCCAGTCCCAGTACGCAGTCCGGCTTTTTTCTGACAAATTCGGCAATCACGCCTGCCGCAAATTTACTCATTTCATCATAATCGCCTTTGATTATGACATCCATTTTCGGTTCCCTCCAACCCTGATTCAGTTTTGCAGCATGTCCGGGCATTCCTCAGGCACTTCCCCATTGAACGGCCTGCCGTACGCTTCAAACGGCTGCCCGCGTCCGCCATGAAAGGCCTGTCCCGCAGTGTCCTGCCGAAAGCCCGGCGCTATACTTATAATATTTTTTGCTTTTTCCCATGTCAAGAAAAAAGTATCGACACCAGGAAGCTTCCCGCCTTTGGGACAGCCAGGGGATAAATACTGGTAATACCGCCTGTCTAAGGGTATAATGTTATGGAAAGAAATATTGGCAGGACCATGCGCATGCCGGTTCGCCTGACCGAGCGGCGGCTTAGCGGCGGATGTGTCCCGTGCCAGGGAGAGGAGTGGCTTTGTGACGACAAAAAAACTTCCGGCAAGAGATGAGATCGATCCCAAATACAAATGGAGACTCGAGGACATATATGCGAGCGAAGATGAATGGGAGGCTGATTTCAGAAAAATACAGCAGCTTTCGAAGGAAATCGCCGCCTACAGGGGCAGACTGGCCGGCAGTATGGAGGTCCTGCTGGAATGCCTGAAGCTCAGGGATGAACTGTTTGCCCTGACGGAAAAGGTTTTCGCGTATGCGAGGATGAGACGCGATGAAAACAACGCCGAGCCGAAATACCAGGCGCTGACCGACAGGGCCGTGACTCTGATGACCGAGGTGAACGCAGCATCATCCTTTATCGTACCGGAGATCACATCCATAGACGAGGAACTGTTGAAAAAGAGCATCGATGAAATGGAAGGGCTTTCGGTATACAGGCACTTTTTCCATGACATCCTGAGGCAGAAAAAGCATGTACTTTCCGACAGGGAAGAGGAGCTGCTGGCTCTTGCGGATGAAGTCATGGATTCGCCCTCCGAGATCTTCTCGATGTTCAATGATGCTGACATCAGGTTCGGCACTATAAAGGATGAAAACGGCGAAGAGGTCGAGGTCACGAAGGGCAGGTATATCAAGTTCCTCGAGTCGAATGACAGGCGGGTCAGGGAGGACGCTTTCCACACCCTGTACAGGTCATATAAGGCAATGAGGAATACGCTGGCTTCATCGCTCAGCAGCAACATAAAGAGGGACAAATTCCATGCAAGCGTCAGGAAGTATGAGTCAAGCCTGCACGCAGCCCTGGACAGGGACAATGTACCCGTGGACGTATACGATAACCTGATCGATACCGTAAACAGGCACCTGCCGCTTCTCCACAGGTATGTGCGGCTGCGCAGGAAAGCCCTGAAGCTGGATGAGCTGCACATGTACGACCTCTACGTGCCTATCGTGGAACAGCCGACAAGGCATATCAGCTATGAAGAAGCGCTCGAAACCGTCAAAAACGGGCTTGCGGCGCTGGGTTGCTGCTATGTGGAGGACATGACGAAGGCATTCAGTTCCGGATGGATAGATGTCTATGAAAATCAGGGGAAGACCAGCGGCGCGTATTCATGGGGAACATACCTGACTCATCCCTATGTATTGCTCAATTACCAGGGTACCATAAACGACGTATTCACCCTGGCCCATGAAATGGGGCATGCGATGCATTCTTACTATACCAACAAAACCCAGCCGTACATTTACTCGGATTACAAGATCTTCGTTGCAGAAGTGGCTTCGACAGTGAATGAATCACTGCTGATGGACTACCTGCTGTCCGTGACCACGGACAAAAAGGAACGGGCCTATCTGCTGAACCATTACCTTGAAGAATTCCGCGGTACGCTGTTCCGGCAGACGATGTTCGCCGAGTTCGAAAAGATCACCCATGAGATGATCGAAAAAGGCGAGGCGCTCAACGCCGACGGGTTCTGCAGGATCTATCGCGGGCTCAACGAAAAGTATTTCGGCAATGAGGTCGTCATCGACGAAGACATCGACATGGAATGGGCGCGCATACCCCACTTCTACAGAAGCTTCTATGTATACAAATACGCTACGGGCATATCGGCGGCAGTATCGCTTTCGAGGCAGATACTTGGCGACGGCGTGCCGGCTATCGACCGCTACCTGGAATTCCTGAAGAGCGGCGGTTCGGACTATCCGCTGGAACTGCTGAAAAAAGCCGGCGTCGACCTGACGGAGCCGAAACCGATCGAAGATGCGCTTAAGACATTCGAAAAGGTACTGAATGATCTTGAGGGGATCATTGGATAATAAAAGCTGACCTGCGGCAGGTACATGAAACCCTGCAGTCTGAATGATCAAGGAAGAAGGCGAATGACAATGACTGATCCAAGGATAGAAATACTGGCAAAAAACCTGGTAAATTACTCATGCAGTGTCAAACCCGGCGAAAAGGTCCTCATAGAAACGAGGGGCTTTGAACTGCCGCTGACGAAGGCTCTTGTAAAAGAGGTTTACAAGGCTGGCGGCCTGCCCTTCGTCACGATAAAGAACGATGAGATCCTGCGGGCGCTCCTCATCGGCTGCACCGAGGAGCAGATCAGCCTCATGGCAAGATTCGAGCTTGACAGGATGAAAGAGATGGATGCATATATCGGCATCAGGTATGCGGATAATGCCAGCGAACTCGGCGACGTTCCCGAGGACAAAATGAAGCTCTACAGCACGCTTTTCAACAAGCCCGTGCATTCTGAGCAGCGCGTGGAGCACACGAAATGGGTCATCCTGCGGTATCCGAACAGCGCCATGGCGCAGATGGCCGAAATGTCCACAGAGGCCTTCGAGGATTTCTATTTCAGCGTGTGCAACCTGGATTACGCCAAAATGTCCAGGGCGATGGACAACCTTGTTGAACTGATGAACAGGACGGACCGGGTCAGGATCGTCGGCAAAGGCACCGACCTGACATTCTCCATCCGCGGGATCCCCGCCATAAAATGCGACGGACACCGGAACATCCCCGACGGCGAGGTCTACACGGCCCCGGTAAGGGATTCCGTCAACGGTGTCATCACTTACAACACGCCTTCCAGGTATCAGGGCTTCACGTATGAAAACATAACGCTGGAGTTCAGGGACGGGAAGATCATAAATGCGAAGGCGAATGATACCGAGAGAATAAACAAGGTGCTGGACACTGATGAAGGCGCAAGATACGTGGGCGAATTCTCGCTGGGCTTCAATCCGTATATAGAAAAGCCGATGAAGGACACTCTGTTCGACGAGAAAATAAAGGGCAGCTTCCATTTCACTCCCGGCAGCTGCTATGACATCTGCAGCAACGGCAACAAGTCCGCGATCCACTGGGATCTTGTCTGCATACAGCGCCCGGAGTACGGCGGCGGAGAAATATGGTTCGACGATGTGCTTATAAGGAAGGACGGAATTTTTGTAATTAAAGAACTTGAACCGCTGAATCCGGAAAACCTGGTATAAGTCTAATGCGGGGGCTGATGGACCAGCAGGGATGGTCTGCGAAGGCTAAGGCCGGCATGGTGCTCGGAATGACAGCCGGGATCCTGGCCTGACAGAAAGTAAAAAGCCATCCAGGTAAATGAGGTCATATGGAAAACTGGATGATCGGTGCGAGGTTCATAATACTGTTCTACTGCGTATTGCGATATTTCCGGGGCAGCATGGAAAATACCGCGCTTGTGGTATTATTCATGCTGCTTTACATTTCTGCGGTCACTACCGCCTGCCTGTTGAGGAAAACCTCGCTGAAAACCCTGTTCCGTGTGCTGTCCGTAACTATCCTGGCCGTTTCGTCGGTCATGGCGTCCGAACTGTTCCTGCTCCTGATGTCTGCAGATATTTATGAGATCGTGTCCGCATATACTGATGACTGGAAAGCCCTGCCGGTTTTTGCTGCTGTGCCGGCCTTTTTCAGCATTGACACCGGTGTGGTGCTTGAATATGTGATGGCAAGCCTGATGTGCCTTTTGGTTTTCCTGCTTGCCAGAAAGTTCATTTACAGCCTTGGTGCTTTGCAAAAGGCCAATGAGGATCTCAGGGACCGGATAGATGACCTGACGGCAAGGCTGAGCGCCGGAAGCGAATATGAAGCGCAACTGCGCTATCTCTCGCAGATCGAGGAAAGGAACGCCCTGGCGCAGAATTTCCACGACGAGGTTGGGCACACGTTGGCAGGCAGCATCATACAGCTTGAGGCTGTCGGGCTGATAATGGAAAAGGACCCTGCAAAGGCAGGCGAAATGGTGAGGAACGTGACTGAAAACCTGAAGGAAGGGATGGAAAGCATACGTTCCACGCTCAGGGCGATAAAGCCCGCCCCGGAGCAACTGGGGATAAACAGGCTGAAGCTGATCCTGGAGGAGTTCACGCTGAATAACGGGATAGAAACTGAGTTTTCCCATGAAGGCAGGCTGGATGTCATTACGCATATGCAGTGGAGCATAATGACGGACAACATGAGGGAAGCCCTTACAAACTCGCTGAAGCATTCCTCGGCGTCCCGCGTCAGGGTGAGGATAGACGTAATGAACAAAGTCATAAAGATGGAAGTCAGGGACAACGGGAAAGG